>CAZNFZ010000164.1:0-7336 GCA_964572665.1 uncultured Methanosarcinales archaeon | reverse complement strand
AGAGCGACGCATGGTAGCAATGGTTGCGCCCGGAGTGACTATCAATCTTATCAAGAATGGCACGGTGACTGAAAAGTACAAAACACAACTGCCAGATAAAATTGACGGCATACTACAATGCGCCAATCAAAGATGCGTTTCAAATGACCAGAAAGAAGACGCGCCAAGCAGATTTTATGTGAAACAACGAGAACCTGCAGAGCTTTCCTGCCACTATTGCGATACACTTCACGGGATGCAAAAAGGCAACTTGAAGACGGTAATGAAGTGAAACAAAAAATACCAGTTCTAGACTCAGGCGCACAATTATACGCCGCAATCTGCCGAGTGTGCGATGAATTAGGCGTAGAACCTGAATGCATGCCAATTAACGCAAGCCCGGAAATACTCAGGGACTACAAAGCATTCATAATCAGCGGAGGACCAGCCAGCGTCTACCAAGAAAACGCTCCCACCTTGCACCCAGGAACATTTGAAATGATTAAAAACAAGCCAGGCAGATGGAAAGTACTTGGAATCTGCTACGGAACACAACTTCTTGCGCATTTATTTGGAGGAAAAGTAGCACCTCTTCCAGTAAAAGAATACGGAAAAACGACAATTTACAGATTGAAGCCATCTGTATTGTTTGACGGAACTCCAATACGACAAAGAGTGCTGATGAGCCACGGAGACAGTGTTGAAAAATTACCAGAAGGGTTCGAAGCAATTGCCAACTCAGACGCTGGAATAGTAGCAGCGATACAGAACAACGAGCGCGGAATTTACGGAGTTCAGTTCCATCCTGAAGCAATCCCAATAAGTCAATACGGCAAAAAAATACTTGGAAATTTCCTGTTTGAAATAGCAGGCTACACGTCCACAAAAGAAAAAACAATAGATGATTTAATTGCTGAACAACGCAACTATGTACGTTCTAACATTAAACCTGGTCAAAAAGTATTTTGCGGACTCTCAGGAGGAGTTGACAGTTCAGTTGCGGCAAAAATAGTTGAAGACGAACTAGGACCTGAACGCTGCATTGGTTTCATTATAGATACAGGAGGAATGCGCCAAGGAGAAACAAGATGGGTGCACGACAACCTAAGCAAATATTTGCGAATGCCAATACATATTCTTAACGCAGAAGACAGGTTCCTCAATGGGACAACGACATTTAAGGGCAAAGAAACCAAAAAACTTTGCGAAGAACCCGATTCAAAAATCAAAAGGGCAATTTTTAGCGCAGTTTATCAGAACATATTTGGCGAGGCAGTTGTGCAATACGGTCTGAATGAAAACACTGACTTGATGCTTCAAGGCACATTAAGACCAGACCTCATCGAATCAGCAGCAAAAAGCGTCAGCAAAATCGCGAATCAAATAAAACAACACCACAACGTATTTGACAGATTCAACAAGCTTGAACCAAACCAACACCTGCACAAAGACCAAGTACGAAAAATAGCAGTGGCGCTAGGTCTTTCAGAAGAACTGGCTTTCAGACAGCCATTTCCAGGACCAGGCTTATTCCCTAGAACAATATGCGCAGACCAACCCTGCATAGACGACGCGTACAAAGCAACATCGAAAGAAGTGAAGGAGTATGCGCGCGACAACGGACTAGAAGCGCTGCTTTTACCAATAAAGACGGTGGGCATCAAAGGAGACGCCCGTTCTGACGACTTTGCAGTCGCGATATCCTCTGATGGCAGCTTTGATCCTGATTGGGAAAAAATGGCAGCTCACGCTGATAAGATTCCACGAATTGTTCACGGAGTGAACAGAGTGTTTTATTCATTCACTTCAATCAAAGATGCAGACCCGCGCAGAATAATCACTCCAACTTATTGCACAAAAGACGTTCTAGACCAGTTAAGAACAGCAGACGCGATAGTCAATGCGCACCAGGAAGGCGCTGGAATGGACAGCAGACACATAGCACAATTCCCAGTAAGTTTGCTGCCAATTCGCCTTGCAGGAAACACGAGAACAATAGCGTTAAGGCCGTTCATAACTGAAGATTTCTACACAGGACTGCCGGCAATTCCAGGCAAATCTACTGATTCCGAACACATTACAGAAGACTTCGTAAAATCCCTCGTACTCGCGCTACATTCGGTTCCTGGAACAGGCAGTTCAATAATGTATGATTTAACAAGCAAGCCGCCAGGAACAACAGAACTAGAGTGAGGTGTACAATGGTACAAGATAAAATAGAAATCAAGAGAGCATTAATCAGCGTGTATGACAAGACTGGATTAGACCAGCTAATGAAAAAGCTGAATCCTGAAGTAAAAGGAATTGAGATTATTTCTAGCGGCGGAACTGCGAAAGCGATATCCGCAATGGGCTACCGCGTTACTGAAGTCAGCGCGTACACAGGATACCCAGAATCGCCAGATGGACTTGTCAAGACTTTGCACCCCAAAATTCACGGTGGGCTGCTGTTAGACCCTTCAATTTCAACGCACTCTTCATACATGAAAGAACAAGAAATACCGCCAATAGACTTGTTTGTTGGCAACCTTTACCCATTCCAAAAGACAGTAATGGAAAAGCCTGAGGACTATGAAGCGATACGAGAAAAAATAGACATAGGCGGACCAACAATGGTGAGAGGCGCGGCGAAAAATTTCAAGCGCGTAGCAGTTCTTGTTGATATGAACCCGCTTAACTTGGACTTATTGGTTGAACTTGGCTCAAAAAGCCCAGAAACGTCAATTGTAACCGACTTACGAGGCAGGTTGATTCTTGCACGTCAAGCATTTGCGTATACCAAAAATTATGAAGAAGCGATAGATGACTTCTTTTCCGGCCAAGATTTAAACAAAATGCGCGACTGGTATTTAGGTGACAAAAAATGAGCGAAGAAAAGAAAACAAGTGATATGTATCGCGAGCAAACACTGCGCTCTTGGCCCGTGATAATAAAAACAGTCATAGATGGAGGCGGAGCCATCTATGGAAAAGAAGAAGACTTGAAGTACTCCACAAACCCGTTCCACGCGGCAGCAGTTTTCAACCAGCCGGGCAATACACCGCTGTTTGTTCTTTCAAAAACAGGAAAAGGCGGGCCATCCCAGACCAACTATGAAGACGTGGACAGGGCACTGCGTATAATGCGCTCGGTAGAGAGCATGGGCCAGCAGCCAACAGTGGCTGTCATGAAGCATGTCAATCCAAGTGGCGTTTCAGTTAACGGCGACCAATTGGAAGCATTTGTCAACGCCTGGGACTGTGATGCGCGCGCAGCATACGGCGGAACTGTTGCCTTTAATTTCAAGATTACTGCAAATTTTTTGAAAGAAGCTTACGGTCACATACGAAAAATAGACAGCAAAACATTCATTGATGTACTGGTCGCGCCAGAAATCTCGGAAGACGCGCGAGAATATTTGAACAAAAAAGAAGCAATTAGAGTTTTTGAATACGACGCATTACGCCTTTCACAAATAGACCCGTTCAAAAAAGCAAAACCTGAGCTGAAATTTTTGTTTGACGGACGCGTAATCGCTTACGAACCATACGTTGAAGCAGTCCGCTCAAAAGATGACCTGAAAATAATGACTAAAAGACAGCCATCAAACAATGAAGTGAGAGACATGTTGTTCGCGTGGTATGTATGCGCAAACACCCGCAGCAATGCCATAGTGCTAGCAAAAAACACTGCAACTGTCGCGATAGGAACTGGAAAACAGGAAAGAATCAGCGCGATAGAAGACGCTATCGCAAAAGCTGAAGCAAAGGCCGCTTACAGAAAAACTGATCCGAAAGACTGCTTGCGCGGTGCGGTAATGGCATCCGACGGCTTTATTCCAAACATTGACAATATTCCGCCGTTAAAAGAACGCGGTGTAACTGCAATAGTTCATCCTGGCGGCTCAAAAGCAGCAGACGACGCAGTGATTGCAGCGTGCAACGAGGCAGACATTGCAATAGCCTTTACTGAGTGGCGCTGCTTCTCACACCACTGATTAATTCAGCCAACAACTTCGCACCCTCAATTAATCTTGGACCAGGACGGTTGAGCAAAGAATCATCAATAACAAACAATTTGTTGTTTTTTACTGCTTTTAATTCACTCCAACCAGGACGTTCTGTAATTTTTTCCTTCGGAACTCTTGTTGAAACACCACACCAAGAAATAACTATAATATCTGGGTCAAATTCTTTTACGTCTTCTGTAGTTATTATATGGCTGACAATTCCGCTCTTGCCAAGACTAATTCCTCCTACTAACTCAACCAAATCAGGCACCCAATTACAGCTGACTGTCATCGGCCATTCCTCAACGTACACTTTAACTGAAGGCGTACGTTTCAATGACTTCAAAACGTCATTCATTCCCGCGACAAGATTGTCAGCTTCAGCAGTCTTGTTTACACACCTGCCAACCGCGACAAAAGAATCAAGAACCGACTGTAAAGTTCTAGGATCTGTATGCAGAACGTTCATTCCAATAGACTGCAGCTCAGATGCAAGCTTTTCTTGAACTATTGTAGAAGTAAAAATGACATCGGGATTAGCAGAACGAACTTTCACCATATCAACATCAACCCAGCCGCCCATCCTAGGCTTGGAATTAGCAGCTAAAGGATAATCGCAGAATTTTGTCACACCGGCGATTTCTTCATCTATACCAAGCGCGAAAAGAAGTTCAGTAATGCTGGGAGATAGCGAAACAACCCGCATATAGCTGTCGGAGATGCATTAATATATAAGTTTTTCAAGACTACAGAACATATGCCAACGAAGCTAGCTCCGGGAGTGTATGCTGTAGACGTTTGCACGTATTTGCCTGATGTTAAAACGCTCATCATTTCTGACCTGCACTTGGGATATGAGGAGGCACTCGGCAAGCAAGGAGTATTAGTGCCAAGAACACAATATAAGCGGATAATCAAACGCTTGGACTGGATACTTGAGCATGTCGCTGTAGAACAAGTTGTACTCAATGGTGATGTGAAGCACGAATTCGGCACGATTTCAAAACAAGAATGGCGAGAAGTACGCAGATTAATGGAATACTTCCAGAAGAAAGACATTAAGATTACTGTTGTTAAAGGAAATCACGACACAATTCTAGGGCCGATTGCACGAGCATTGCAAGTAAAAGAAGTCTCAGAAGCACGCCACAAAGACATCTTGATAACACACGGCGACTATGTGCCAAAGAAACTGGCGCCCATCATTATTATGGGGCACGAGCATCCAGCAATAATGCTGCGAGACAAGGCAAAATCAGAGAAATTCAAGTGTTTCATCAAAGGAAAGTTCAAGAAAAGCGTTCTGATTGTCCAACCGTCAATGAACCCACTAACTGAAGGCACTGATGTGCTGAAAGAACAAGTGTTAAGCCCGCTAATAAAAAATATTCTAAGCTTTGAAGCATTTATTGTTGATGATAAAACGCACGAAGTGCTGCCGTTCGGAAAAATAGCGAAACTTCAGCCAGCATAAGTAAAGCTTATATACAAGTATTACTTTATTACTTTTATGAGTGAAGTAAAGAATATCAAAGGCATAGACGATGAAACCTGGGCGCATTTTAAGAGCCTTGCAGCACTGAACAACATGAAAGCGGCCTCTATGTTCAAAGTGCTTGTTAACGAATATGAAAAAAAGAGGTCTGCTGTCTGGGACCGAATACTTAATCACAAATCTAAATTGACTAAAGAGGAAATTGACAAGATGGAAGAGGCTGCGCTAGACATGAGGAAACATTCAGGCTGGCGCACATGACACTTCTACTTGACACTTCAATTCTGTTTGCCTTGGAAAGAAGAGACGAGACCATCATCAAGAAACTAAGTGAATTATCGTTGACTCAGCAAGCGTCGCCTTGTGTATCTTTTGTGACCCAAGTTGAGTTCCTTGCAGGCATCCCCGGGCTATCTGAGAAAAGATTCACTTATGCACTTGAGCTTTTGCAAGAATTTCCAGTTTTGCACACAACAGACGATACTGCGGAGATTATGGCTGAGCTCGCATATAATTACCGAAAGGCCGGCAAACAAAAGCAATTCGCCGATCTCCTAATAGCGGCACACGCTCTGGAAAATAAACTTACTCTTATCTCGAGAGACAAGGACTTTGCAAACATCACTGAAATAAAGAAAATTATTCTCTAATTACTCCAGTTCTTGTTGACGGAAAGTTTATATATAAGTTCCATATAGTTGATACATAGGTGACTATATGTCTGAACCAACAACAATTCAACTCGATAAAGAAGTGCTCGCATTGATAAAGCAGGCAAAGGAATACCCGCGCCAAACATACAATGAGCTGCTTCAAAAAATGGTAACTGTGTTTAAAACAGTAAAGAAGCGTAATCAATACGATGAATTTTTGCACAAAATTCAGCAGCCAAAAATGAAAGAACTCTGGGACAACCCCGAAGACGAAGCGTGGGAAAGTGTTTAAACTCGGAGATGTCATCCTGGCAGAAGTCCAATTTACCGATACATTTGAAACAAAAGTCAGGCCGGCAGTTGTACTTTTTGAAGAATTAGGAAATATTGTAATTGCAGGAATCACGAGCAACACTGAAATGAAAGGTATTCTTTTGACAACAAAAGAAGGCGCTGCCAAGGAAAGTGTCATAAAGTTAAATTACATTTTTACTATTTCTGCTGCAATGATTAAGAAGTTATTGTTCTCTTTGTCGACGGAGAAAAAGAAGGAACTTGTTTCCGAACTTATGAAACGATTGTCCTAATTACTCTAGCTCTTTAACAGAAATCTCTTCATCATCCAGGTTAAACCAACGGTCGCCGCCTGTGTTGAACGTATACAAACAATTCCTACAGAAGCTCTGCATCTCGCCAATGGCCAATTTTCCGCATTGTGGGCAATGAGTCATTTTTCACCTTTTTGATTCTTGGCTGCGCAGTTATATCAAGGGGAGCTCAATCGCCGTTCCCCTTTAACCCCTTGCGAAACTTAGAACAAGTCCCGCAGGCTCTTGCGAACCTGCGGGATTGTCGTAGTGAGTGAAGACCTTTATGTAACGAGAACCCTCGGTTCTCGGACGCCGTAAAACAAGTTTTACGACGCATCTAACCAATTATACTCTGGCACATTGCGGTGCTCGCACGTTCGGCAAACGTACAAATCATGCGAAGCACTCTTGCCTATGATTTCCCCACAACCAACGCAGTGCAGTTTTTTCATGTCGAAAACCCCCCAGTTTCGATCAACGACTCATTAATTTGCGAAGAACGCCGTCAAAGCGCTCCTCACTGTTTTGATGTAATTTAACAAATTCCCTGATCTCCTCCACTTCGCGAATGAAGACTTTATTCGAATTCATCTTCATCCTTCCAGGAGTTTACCGTTTCGTCATCAGCGGC
>CAZNFZ010000163.1:0-2750 GCA_964572665.1 uncultured Methanosarcinales archaeon | reverse complement strand
ACAAGAATATAGCTATTTTAGAAGAGCCTTTTTGCAATCGACAGAAATTCTTCAGGTGTTTTAATCTGAATATTTTTGTATTCCTTAAGAACCAGCAAGTCTTTGTCGCGCGTTACAATGAAATCTGCTTTTGCAGTGAGTGCGCATGAAATAATCATATCGTCATTTGCGTCTCTCACAACGCGTATTACGTTTGCAGGCTCAATTATAGCTGCGTATGCCAAAATTCCATTGACAACATCATCGATTTCCTGGCCGCTAAGATTAAATTCTTTATTCAAAACATCCCTCACTTCATTTAGAATATGTGTGGAAGTTATGATTTCACATTTTCTTTCTAACGCATGCTTGATAATCTTGTATGGAATTCCGCTCCAGAAAATGCTAGCTATAAGCACGTTTGTATCTGCAACAATACGCATTACTTGCTCCGTGCTCGCTCAATCTGTTCCTGAAGTTTTTCCTCCTTAAAACTTTTTCGTTTGGAAAACTTTACACCCCAATCGTGAATGCCTTCAAATAATTCTTTTTGGGACGGTATTGACAGTTTTTTCAACAAAATTGTGTCATCCTTTCCGACCACGACAAACGCTTCGCCTTCTTTCAAATCCAACGCTTCGCGTATATGACTCGGTATAACGATTTGGCCCTTTGATGACATGCGTGTCAGCTCCATAGTAAGAAAGTAAGAATATCTTACTTATAAAGGTTTCTATCGCAATGCTTAAAAAGTCGAAATGGTTGATTTCATTTATGTTCGAAAATCCAACGGTAATATTCGGGCTCATAGGCGGTCTTGGAGGACTGCTTAGGGCGATGGTTGGAGTAAGAAAAGCGTACCTGGCAAAAAGAAAATTTGTTTTGAATTATTTCTTAGTAACCGTTATTGGTGCAATAATTATTGGCGCCATTGTCGGCAGCATCATCGGCATCAACAGGGCAGTTGCACTGTTTGCCGGCTATGCAGGCACTGATCTCCTTGAAGGATTGGCAAAAAGTTTCAAGCTGGCACCCATCAGAATCGGGTAAGATTAATATACTAGTTTATCGTCGATATTCTTGGGTGGTGTGATGTCGAGAGTTTGTCATGAATGCGGAAGCAGGGTAGAAAATCCATTTTATACAATAAGCCTGATTATTCATGATACTGCAAGCAAGCGAATGGCCATGTCAAATCTTGAGCTTTCTCTTTGCGCGGAAGAAGTACAAAACATAGAATCAGTTTTTGTCCCAAATGTTGAACAACTGCAAACGGCAGTAGGCTACGTTATTGACCAAGTTACCAGCGAAGTGGGCGGGCGTATGAAAAGCGTTCAAGTCACTTCTGAAGTTTACGACAGACACGGACGCTACTTTTTCCTGAGTAAAGCTACAGCATTACGAGAGCTGCCCAAAACAGCCGCTGACTTGCTAATAAAACCACATTGGACGGAAAAAAAAGACGATGAATGGCAAGATGCTACGTGGGCTGATGATATTTATGAGAACTCAGCTTGATAGCATAGATTTATATACTCTATTATATAGGTTATACTTGGTGGGTTCAAAATGACATTACTCTACAAAACAAAGTGCCGCGTATGCGACCAGTTCAAATTCTTAAAAGCAAGCTGGGGAGCATGCCTTAAGTGCCACGAAAAACGTGTAGGCAAGTATGCAGGCCCAGACCGGAAAAATTACCTTTAAGGTGACTTATGGGAATCTATTGCCATGAATGCCACTATGCGGTTCAAAATCCTTTTTATGTAATGCGCCTTGCTGTTCGAGGAGAAAAAGGCAAACTCGCATTTTCAGAACTCGAGTACTCAGTGTGCCGCGCTGACATCGACGGAATAATTTATACGAGCAATTCACTAAACTCGCAACATCCTATCGCGTACGCAATTGACAAAGTAGTAGGAAAAACAGGCGGGCCTTCTGGCTCACAAGTGATTGATGTTGACCGCCGCGAAGAGAAGTACAAATTCATCTTCAGACAAACTGCTCTTGGCGTTATGTCAAAAACAGCACAAGATCTGCTCAAAAATCCGCGATTTGTAGAGCCGGGCACAGGACAGCCTGCTGACTGGGCGCAAAAAATATACGAATTCTTCCTGGCAGAACAGTCAAAAAATCCTGAGTCAGCCCGCTAAGAGATAACCTATATATGTTTGAGCCAATTACTTCTACATATGATAAAAGCGGTATTATTTGATTTGGACAACACCCTGATAGATTTTATGAAAATGAAACACAGCGCCACAGAAGCGGCGATAGAAGCAATGATTGGGGCTGGTGTCAAGCTGAACAAGGAAGAAGCAAGTAAAATTATTTACCAGTTATATGATGAATATGGCATTGAACACCAGCAAATATTTCAGGAATTCCTGATAAGAACACAGAAAAAAGTAGACCACAAGATTCTCGCAGCAGGAATTGTAGCTTACAGAAAAGCAAGAACTGTCTTAGCAGAACCCTATCAAGGCGTAATGTCAACACTTCTGAAATTAAAACAGCGAGGAATGAAACTCGCCATTGTTTCTGACGCGCCAATCTTGCAGGCATGGACACGGTTGACAGAAATGAAAATACAAGATTTCTTTGACACTGTAGTAACTTTTGAAGATACTGGGCAGAGAAAACCAAACGCGCAACCATTCATGAAAGCAATTCAACAATTAAATGTTAAACCTGAAGAAGTATTGCATGTGGGAGATTGGCCGGAAAGAGACATTGCAGGCGCAAAAGCACTTGGTTTGAAAACCGCCTTT
>CAZNFZ010000162.1:0-6947 GCA_964572665.1 uncultured Methanosarcinales archaeon | reverse complement strand
CACGATGAACTGTGCGCCAGGTACGTTGGATTGTGGCGGTTCATGCGCGTGCGAGAGCAGTAAATGTGTTGCAAAACTGCCGGATGAATCATCAGGTTCTGAAGTCGCTGGCAGTGATTTGTCTAACGCGCACTGGTTGTGCGAGGATGGCTCTTGGGAAGAAACTCCTGAAGGCTGTTTTGAGAACACGTGCATTAACAAGGGCGATTGCCAGTTGATGGGCGTTACTGGTATTTGCGGTCCTTACAAAATCGCAGGCCCGACAAAAACTTTGCACAAGCCTCCTATCTTTTACGCAGACAGGTGCGGTGAATCTCAGTGTTCTGTCATGAATGCGATGTGTGTTAATCCTGCTTCGCAGCCGAGAATTACAGGCTTTGATTGTGTTGACTTGACGTGCGTCGTGAGAACTGAGCAGAAGCTTTATTGAACTTTTTTTATTTTTATTTCTTTTTCTTCGTACATTTGTAATATTGATGGTTCAACAAGAAAATGTGCGAGATTTGCAACGAGCAAGGTAGATACTATTTTGATAAATGGTGTTGACCGCTCTACGATGTTTTCATTTATTTTGCGATGATTGGGCATTGGGAAGGCGTATAATTTTTTTAATTCAGCTTCGTCACCTTTTTTGTAAGCGTCTGCCGCTTCTTTGGTAGCGACTTGGTCTGAATAGTATTTGTAAAATGATTTGCTTTCACGTTCGGTGGCGATGCACCTGATTGTAACTTCTTTCGCGCGTGCAATGTCTGCAATAATCGCTTCAATTGTTCCTCCATAGGGAACGGATGATTCGGTAAAAATAAGATTCTTGCGGTCCATATATTGCACGATATCTTGTGTGTATTGTTCTGGTCTGTGCATTGAGCGGACGCTCGTCACACCAATGGCGTGTGATACGGAAACATTGCTGCTTAATTCCCACACAAATGGCAGTTTGTTCATTTTTTCTTCACCAGGTAGAACTTATCAGTGTATTTTCCGAATGCTTTAATGATGTCTTTTTTTTGTTCGATAGCATTTTCATAAATGCGTACATCTTCAAGTTGGTTCAGGTAAATTGGTCCGGGGAGTGTAATAAATTGTGCGGGAGGATTATGCACATTTACGCCCAAAACAATTTTGGGCTCTTTGCTTTTTGCCAATCTGATCAGCGCATGGGAGACGCTGTGTGTAAGTACAATCTGGTCGATGTTGTCTTTGGCAAGAACATTTGTAAGTGAGAGTTCTTTCGCTACTTGGTCAAGTGTTTTTCCTTTGAGCAGTTCATTATAATACTCTTTATCTGTCCGTTTCAAATCTTGCAGCCACGCTCCTTCCATTTTTACAGGCGATAAAATCGCGCCGCGTTTGGCTATGAGCATTGCTTCTTCCACTATCGTACCGTAAAAGAATTGCGTCATCTTGCCGCCTCAAGCAAACTCATAGCCCATGCTAATGGCGTATTATCATTGTGTGTGGAAGTTCCGCCAAAATATAATTCTGGCAGTACTCCTTTCTCATTAAGTGCACTTTTTGCTTTGTTGAGATAAAAGTAATACTTGTTCATCTCGCCTGATTGTCTGTAAATTATTGCCAGCCATGGAAATCCCATTGTCCATTCTGCTTCCCTGCCGTTGCTGTAATATTGGTCGCCTACATATCGAATAAGCCCTTTTTCTCTGACTAGTTCTTCAACATTTTTTAAAATCAGTTCTCTTTCTTGCGGCGTAACAATGTTATACGGCCAGATTAATGAAAGCAATGCCAAGTCTGTTTCTTTTGTGATGCTTTCGCGCGGCAATAATGTTCGTAATGCGTGTTCTCCGTGCGCAATTAAGTGCAGTGGAACGTGCACGATGTGGTCGATTGCCAATAATCCTGCCAAGCAGGCTCCAATAGAGCTTGCGTGCACCTCTTCTGCCTCTTCCCACATTCCGTTGTCTGAATCGTGCCAGTATTCTATTGCTTGCAAATAAACAACAATTTTTTGTACGATTTCTTTGTCGCCGGCTCTCCAAGCAAATTTTCCTTTCTTGTCCAGCGTGCCAATCTTCCACAATAACGCGCCAATAGCATCATTTTGTTTCCAGCCCCAAGGCTCAGAAAGTTCATTTCCATTTTCATCATATCTGGGATGTATGTATCTGTGTCCGTCTTTTGGCAATGGCTGTTTGATCATCCAGTCAATTTTGTAAGAATGTTTCTTAAGAATGTCAAGCAGAGAATGAACTGTCTTTGTAGAGGTTGTCAAATCTCCGCGTGCTTCAAATCCAAAAAGTGCGTAAATATTATCTCTGATCCAGACGCGGTTATATCCTGTTCTAGTATTTGGTGCTGCGGCAAACAAGTGGGTGAGCATGGACGAATAAATGTCTTTTTCCCTATATAAACCTTTCTACTTTTACTACTATAAAGTGACTATTAGCTGGTGTGAAGGGGCATACACAACATTTATAAATGTCACATTTCTATATAAGCTTGAAAGAGGTGTACATAGTGAGATTCATAAGTGCCATTTTCATCGCACTATTGTTAACTGGTACAGTTATCGCTATTCACGATTTTCAGGTTTACGATACTAACATAGACGGCTATGCTGGGCAACTTGCAAGAGACAGAAGAATCTATGATCCTTACACGCGAGAAAGATACTTCGGTCAGGGCTACGAAAGAACTTTTGTCAACTTTGGAAGCAAAGGTCCGAATGACCGTTTAACATTGACGGGTGCTAAGAGTGCCAATTCTGCAACCTTTAATCTTGATACTAACTCTATGTCAAACCAGGGTCGCGATCCTTCACATATCAGCAATTGGGATCCGAAAGTTCGCGGGTACGCCCGTCTTGATAGGGCTGTTGAACTGCTTCCTTATACTCCGGTAAATCAGTTGATTGGTGTTGAGCCGTCAATTGGAAAAGGCACTGCGAGAATTCTCAGCACTGGTAATCAGTATGGTGCTGGCAACAACCAGCCGTATCCATCAACTCAGATTTTAATTAATGCAATTAATCTTCAGCCGCTTGGCCAGGATGAAGTTTATGAGGGCTGGCTGTATGATGATGAATCAGAATATGCTTTGAGTTTGGGAATTTTGAGAAAGGGCTCATTTGCTTCAACTGCCCAGCTTGTTTTCTCATATCCGCGTCTTGTTCACATGTTTGATGAAGTGTGGTTGACAAAAGAGCCTTTCCCAAGTGAAGATCCAAGCCCACACACGATTATATTGGCTGGAAGGATTAATCCTGCGCGCACTGAAGTTGACACTCCTCCGAACTATTATTCGAGGTTGCGATGAAAAAAATAATTATTGTTATGGCATTGATTGCATTGCTGAGTTTGTCAGTAATAGCCATTGGCACGTACAAGACTCCTATTGTCTCCGAGCGTAAGTATGGAACTGGCGGTGTGCAGCGCGTTACGCACTATGACCCGCGTGTTAACTATCAGAGAATTCGCACGATTATAGCACTTTCTCCTCCAGGTCCCGATATCCATCCGGGCGTCGGCAGAGGCGGAGTTGCTCCAATGTATTCCCGTGGTACTGCGGAAATCTCAAGCGTCACATGGTATGGTTATCCGCGCAGTCACGTTGTAATAAAAACAAAGGATATTTTGCCTTCATATGAAAATAATGCGCAATATGAAGCGTGGCTGGTTGATGTTGAGTCTGGCTACCGTTTGTCAATGGGTGTCTTTACAACCGGTTTCGGCGGTGTTGGATCGCTTAATTACCGCATTGACAAAAACCTTGACCCGTATGATTTCGTTGAAATAACAGTTGAGCCGTTTGATGATCTTGACGTTTCTCCGGGTCCAGTATTGTTAATTGGCGCAATTACAGCGGCAAACTACTTTAATCCTCCTTCGAAGAGTGCCAAGATGATTACTCCGCCTACGATAAAAGATTATACTTAGAACGAGATAATTTTTTGCTTTTAAGAATTTTTTAATATGTTTCTATTCTCATGACAGCCATCTTGTAATGGCGAGTGCCATTCCAACTCTTGTTCGTGTTTTTTCAATGTTCTGGGCGAGAATTGGCTCTTTGAACGTTTCTTTGACCCAGATGCTGAAATCATTTTTGTGGTCGTTGCAGTGGTGGGAAAAGGTGTCATTGCTCATTTCAAGGAGAGCTTTTGTCAGTCCGGGTATGCTTCTGATGATTCCACCGCCGTGAAGCTTGAAGTATGAATCGGGCTGTAGTTCAGAGATGAGTAGTTTGCCGTGTTCTTCAGGCACTGCCGTACAAAAGTTTTCGCAGCGCATTAATACTGCTTCTTTGACTGCTCTGGCAATGCTTGACTGTTCTGCTCCCGTCATTCTGATTGGCACGGGTGCGTTCTGGCTGAGAACTTCTGCTGCAATGCTACCTAGTGCCGTGCCTTCTTCTGCAGTTACAATGCAGCCAGTGAGCCGCGCGCTTGAGATTAGTGCGTGTTTGTCAATTGGTTGTATTGTGTGGCAATTGAGAACCGTGCATTCAATTTCCTGTTGTGCAAGTCTTTCAGCAGCGTGAAGTGCTTCACTTACTGCTTTTCCGCACGCGAGTATGGTGCAGTCTTTTCCTGCGCGTAGTATTTCCACTCTGCCTATGGTGAACGGCGTTTTTTCTGTTGTTACAGTGCCATTGTTGGTGAGTTTGATGTAAACTGGCCCTTTCATTGTTCCTGCCGCAATTGTTGCTTTTTTCGTTTCTTGATTATCTGCGGGAATGATGATTGTCATATTTGGCAGGGCGCGTGCCAGCGCTACATCTTCTAATGTGTCATCGGCGTCAACTATTTTGACGTTCAGTTTTTCTTGTGCTATCATGCGTATCTGGTCCCAGTTTTTGCCGACAGTTATGCAGCCGGTTGCAAATGCTGTTTTGCCTTCCAGTGCCATGCCTGCTGCTACGCTGACCAGATTTTGCGCTGCTTTGCCGCATTGTATGAATCGCGCGGGGTATTTGTGTGCAAACTGTTTAACGCCTGCTTTCTCTGAAGTGTCCGCGCTCAGTACAACTACGTCTTCTTTTTGTTTTGCGAGTTCTATGAGTGCTTCTGAGTATCCTGTAGTCATTGTTTTCGTAACTCTGTTATTGCTGCGTTTTCTTCTTCCACGTTTGGTGTTTTTTCGTACCATTCAGGGTTGTTTTCGATGAAATGAACTCCTTTTCCAGGTATTGTGTGCGCAAGAATGACTGTTGGTTTTAGTGCTGTTTTTGCTTCATTTATCGCTTCAGTGATGTGCTGGTTGTTATGGCCGTCTACTTCAATTGCGTTCCAGTTGAACGCTTCTAATTTAGTGCGCAAAGGTTCAAGCGGCATTACGTTTTCAGTGTAGCCATCTGCTTGCATGTTGCCTCTGTCAATTATGAGCGTCAAATTGGAAAGTTTGTGTTTTCCTGCCAGTAGTAATGCTTCCCATGTTTCTCCTTTATGCAGGTCATGGTCGCTTAGAATACAGTAAGTATGGTGCTGTTTTCCGTCTATGTGTGCTGCAAGTGCGCTGCCAACTGCAATGCCCAGGCTTCCTGGCATTGTGTGCTGGATTCCTTGAAATAAGTCTTTTTTAGAAAAGTATCCTGAGTGTGCAAGTGTTGTCCGCCATACTGGTGCGTATTGGCTTGCCGCAAATACTCTGTCTCGTTCGTGCCATGCTGGCTGGCGGTTGTTGTGTTTGAGCGCTCCAAAATAAAGTGCTGTGAAGATATCTGCAGCACTAAGATTTGGGGCGGTATGTCCTTTATTTGCACGGCGTATCATTCTGATGACGTCTTGTCTGATTGCATTTGCTCTTTTTTCGGGTTCCATTTTAACAGCGTTTTCTTAGTTGTAAATATGCTTTCTTTGGATCTTCCGCATCAGTTACTGCGTGTGTCGCTATGGCAAAATCAGCGCCTTTCACAAATCTGCACGTGTGTTCGTTTATTCCGCCATCAACTCCGACAGTTAGCAGCGGATTTTGTTTTTTTATCTCGTTAATCTTACTGATTGGAGTTTTCAAGAAGGTTTGTCCGCTGAAGCCTGGGTGCACTGTCATTACTAGTGCCAGGTCAGCGTGCACGAGCGAGTGTTCGTGATGTTCTATTTTTGTTTCTGGATTGAACGCTATTCCTGCTCTCATTCCTTTCTCACGGATGTACTCTAACACTTCTGGTGCTTCTTTTGACGCTTCCGCGTGAATTATCAATTCTTTTGCTCCTAATCTTGAGAACGCGTTCACGTATTTGTGGGGCTTGTACGCCATAAGGTGTATTTGCATGTCCATTTTGGGTATCGCTTTTCTCAATGCAAGCACGGAAATAGTTTTGTTTGGCACGAACTTCCCGTCCATTATGTCTATGTGCACTTTTTTCGCCCAGCTGAGTAAGTGTAACTTTTCCTTTAGCTCTTTCAGCGTGTGAACGAGTATGCCTGGAATTATTTCTGTCATCTTTCAAGTCTCGCTATCTTCTTGATTCTCCTCACGTGTCGTGCTTCTTCTGAAAATGGCGTTTTTAGCCACGTAAGCACTATTTGTTCTGTTTTTTTCTTGGTCATCTGCCATCCGCTTAAGCATAATATGTTGGCGTCGTTGTGCTGCCTGCTCAGTTTTGCGTTCTGCAAAGTCCATACTGGAACTGCCCTGATGCCTTTGAACTTGTTCGCCGCAATGCAGATTCCTTCTGCTGAGCCGCAGACAAGGATGCCTTTGCCTTCTTTCTGTACTGCTTTCGCAACTTTTGCGGCGTAATCCGGATAATCGTCCGTCCTTACAAGCTTGTGTGCGCCCAAATCTTTGACCGTGTAGCCTTTCGTCTGCAAAAACTTCTTCAAGTGCGCTTTTAACGCGTAGCCTGCGTGGTCTGCTCCGAGGTAAATCATGTGTTGGAAATCGTCTTTGCGATACCTTTCACCTCTGTACGTGTTGAGTAATTAGGACGATTTCCGAGCACGCTATGAAACGCATGCATTTTGTAATATCTTTTCAGGCGTTTCATGG
>CAZNFZ010000161.1:0-6504 GCA_964572665.1 uncultured Methanosarcinales archaeon | reverse complement strand
GACCATGTACACCATGCGTTTGGTTGCATCTGCTTCTTCTGAAACCTTGATTTTTCTTGGTGTTTTGCCTTTCAAAATATCTGCGGAGTCTATGAGTTGTGACAAGTACCAGACGTCTTCCGGTGTTTCAACTAACACTTTGATTTCTCCTTGTCTGAGGTTCTTGCTGAGTATCTTCATATAGAGAGGACTGCTCAAAACATTTAAATAGTATTCGATATGGCTATAAGATAGAAAAAAAGGTGAATCCATGAACAAGCGCGGTGACAAGATGCAGAGTGGAGCCCCAGCTGCTGCGCTCATTGGAATCATCACCTTGATGTTCATTTTCTATATTTTGTTCCTTCCTCCAGCAGAACGCAAATCGCTTTTAGAAGGAGAAAACGCAACATTTGAAGAAGGAACTGGCTTGCTGTTGGATGAAGCTCCAGGCTTGTTGACATTTACTGAAAAAGGAGTATTTGACCATAGTATTCCAAACATTTACTTGATTGAGACAAAGAACTCCGTTATTCTTGGGCAGGAAAATCCATTCATAGTCAAAAAAGGCTGGTTTGGCGAGCAGCAGAAATCGATGGTGTTTTCAGCGGGTGATTTGGATAACACCGAAAATGTTGTATTAAGCTTCCAAGCGCCTGAGAGAAAAGGCATTTTAGTTATTGCATTGAACGGCCAAAAGATTTTTGAGGGTATGGTTAACCTTCAGAATCCGCCTCCAGTTTCCTTGCCAAAGACTTTGCTTAGGCCTACAAACCAGATTGACTTTTCAGTTACTGGTGGGTTTTTCTCCAGCAGGAAATATTCGCTGGCTGACATTAAGGTTATAGCAGACATTACTGATTCCAAGAAACAGATTGCCCAAAACACGTTCACAATTTCAGATACTGAAAAGGAAAATCTTGATATGGCTTTCCTCGACTTTTACCCGATTTGCGAACAGCGCACGGTTGGAACTTTGACTATTGAATTAAATGGGAAAGTTATCTATGCTGCTGCTCCTGCTTGTGAGAGTTTGAACCGCCAGGACTTGTATGCTGAGGACTTGCGTTCTGGCAAGAATACTGTTATTTTCAGGATTGACAAGGGCAGCTATCGTGTTGAACAAATTCGCGTTAGAACTATTTTGAAAGATGTCAAGGCGCACGTTGAATTCTTTAATGTAAAAACCAGTTTATACAATGACATTTTAGACAAGAACCGCCAAGTTATTTTGAAGATTGAGTTTGTTGATGATGACAAGGCAAAACGGGCCGAGATGAACTTGAACGGCAGAAAGGATATGATTGACCAGAGTGATTTCGAGTACGAACGTGACGTTAGTTCTTGGGTTAAAGAGGGCAACAACTATATTGAGATTAAACCGCTGACTGAGCTTAACGTGGTTAAGCTGCAAGTTCGTGCGGATTGATCCATGGCTCCGCAGGAAGGGCCGTCTGATTCTGAAATTCAGAGATTGAGAAAAGAAAAACAGCAGGCAGAAGAAGTTGCAAGAAAAGCAAGACTTGCCACAACTGCCGCTACTTTCATTCCGGGTGCTCAGGAGTTTGCTCCATTTGCGGGTGCTGCTGCAAAATCTGCGGAATCAAGAGTGCATTCTGTTGAAGCTCAGTTGAGACGTGCGCAGGAAGAGAGAAGTGCTGCTCAGCAGCGTGCTCAACAACCGCAGTATGCTTCTGCACCTGCAGGAAGAAGTATTCTGAGCAAACTGTGGAGTGGTCTTGGAAACGCGTTCAGTAATGTAATGCCTGAAGGCACTGGCCAGCATATTTTGCGTGGAATTCTTATTCTTGGTGCGGCGTTTACATTTTATGTTCTGCTCAAAAGGCTTGGACTAAAAACACCTTTCAACTTGTCATTTATCATCATTTTTGGTTTAGCTGCAGCAGTTTACGAAATTGCTCCTGGTCCTATCAGCAAATTGTTCCGCTGGGCTTCGTTGCTTGGTGGAGGTATTGTTGGATTTTGGGCTTTGGCAATGGGACCGTTTAGTGCAGACATTGCAAAATGGGCCATCTTAACATGGCTCATCTTGTACACGTTTATGTTTTTCTCAGTGCTTGGTTTTCAAAAAGGAACGGTTGTATTTTTGTTCAACGCAGCCATCTTTTTCCTTTTATTTACCAACTTTTACAACGGTGTGTACGAGTCAGGAACGCCATTGTATACTGCATTAGAAGGCCAGCAGAGGGCGTGGAGTCAGTTATCAAAAGATATTGGAATGCTGGGGCAGGAAACAGTTAAGGGAATTAAACAGCAATATTACATTGCAACGGGAGATTACGAGCAGGGTATTGAAGCCAATAGTGAAAAGCCGTTGGGTGTTTATTTGCAGGGCATTGGAGTTACGTCTGAAACTGTTTCCATTGATGATACTGTAAACGCGTTTGCTACACTGAAATCACAATCATTCAAAACTGATAAGGACTTAATTATAAAGTTGGATTGTTATGAAACTGATAAGCAGGATCAGTCTGACAAGCACGGTAAAATAACTCCAAAAGACACATTTAATGTTGTGGAAAATGAGGAGCAGCCTGTCGATTGTAATATTGATGCTGCTCATCTTGGAACAGGCAGTCATTCTATTACCTTGGAGGCAACATTTGGTTTCCCAACAAGTGCATACCAGAAAGGTTACTTTATGGAGCAATCGCAGATTCGGGAATACAAACGACAACATCCTGAAGATGGAACAAGTCCGCTTGACGCATTTGGAATTACTGATAAGAATTCTATTGCTGTCTTTACTGGGGGTCCTTTGTACATTGGTATGGGCGTGGGCCAGCAGCCGATTCCTTTGCCTGAAACAGAGAATTATGGTCCAACGCTTACAATTACGCTTGACCGCAACTGGCCTGAAGGTGACTTGATTAAGGTTAATAAAATGGTAATCGCCGTGCCTCCTGGCTTGAAAATTACGCAAATTAGTGGCAGAGGTGTGGAGAATTATTGCCAGATAGTTAATGATGAATATACCTGTACACTTGACAAGCCAGATATTATTGACAAGCTTTTCCCTCCGGAAGAAAAACCAATACGTTTGAAGAAAAACCTTCGTGTTGAAACCTCTATTGTTGACAAAGAGAAATTGATGGTTAATGCGCCTTTGTCCATCAGAAGTTTTAAGTTTACTGTTGATTATGATTATCGTATCAAAAAGCAAGTGAGTGTTACAGTTAGAGCTCCGAAGCCGGTGGCTGCAAAATGAAAGGATTAACACTGCTGATATTGTTGTTACTGGCAGCATGCCAGCTTGGCGGCTTGACAAAGGCGACTGTGCCGAAAGAAGTTCCGGTATTTACGGGCACAACAGGATTGGAAGCTTCATTCAATCCCGCTTCAATAAATAATCTTTTGATGTGCCAGCAGGCTGATGTGTATGTTGACATAAAAAATTCTGGTGTATCTGATATTGTTGACGGCACGTACGTATTCATCGCAGAAGATCAATATTTACAGCCATTGTCCGCGCGTTCGCAGAAATTTTCATTGGCTGGCAAATCACAATTTAATCCGAAGGGTGAGTTCGACCAGGTTCATTTCAAGGTTAAGAATACTGGAATTTTGCCGCAATTCGAATCATACCGGTCTGATTTGATTTTCCGCGCGTGTTATAAGTATAACACATTTGCATCTGCGCAAGTCTGCATTGATCCTGACATTGCAAATTTGAATTCGAGAAAAACTTGCCGTGCATTTCCTGTTATGCTTTCTGGGGGTCAAGGCGCACCGATTGCAGTTACTCGTGTAGAGCCTTTGATGGTTCCTGAAGGTGATAGTGTGCATCCGGTGTTCGCGGTTTACGTGCAGCAGGTTGGTATGGGCAGTGTAGTGAAAACTGCTGGTGCTAATGTTGCATGTGCGGGCGGCGGCGGTCCATTGTTGGCGAATTATGCAGTTCCTCATGCTTCAATTCAAAACGTGGATTTGAAGTGTGAGCCTAATGAAGTGCGGGTTGAGCCTGGAAAAGAATCTAGATTTATTTGTGAGCGTGATGATATGTTGTTTGGTTCGTCTTCGGGCACATTTAACACAATTTTGTCTATACAGCTTGATTATGGTTTTGTGAATAGTGCTGCTTTACCTTTGACTATTACGCGGCTTCCGAACCAAAAGCCGTGCCCATGAGCACCAAAAAGTATTTATAAGCAGTGATAGAAATGAAGAGTATGAAAAAGAGTGTGGTCATCGTGTTTTTCCTATTGTTCTTAATGGCCTGCGCGGGAAGAAAAGCTCAAACGCCGCAGCCGCAGGAGTTTCGTTCTGGTTCACAGGGAATCTATATGACTTTTGTTCCTAACCTTCCTCCTCCAAAAGTGTTTGACAATGCGCCATTAAACGTGATGGTGCAAGTGGAAAATAGGGGCACAGCTCAATTGGGTTTAATCGGTCTTGACCGTGTTTACCTTTCAGGTTTTGATAACACAATTATTACTGGAATTCCGACTGATGGTGTTGACGTTCCATTAATGGAAGGCCGTGGTCCGTATATGCCTCAAGGTGGAATTGACACGGTAAGTTTCAAGGGAATTATTCGGCCCTTGACCGCCAGGCATATTGATAAATATCAGCCCACGCTGTTATTAACTGCCTGTTATCATTATGAAACGATTGCGAGTGCGCAGGTTTGCATTGATCCGAATCCATATTCTCCTACAAGCACTGTAAAAGTTTGCACGCCATCAACGGTGGGCACGGGCAGTCAGGGCGCGCCAGTTGCAGTAACAAGTGTTGAAGTAGTGCCATCCCCTGAAAAAACGCGATTCAAAATTAGTATTTCAAATGTCGGCGGTGGAGATGTATTCCGATCTGGTGCACGATATCTGAACAGTTGTAGTCCATATGTTGGCGGCCTTGGTTTTAATGAAATTGATTTCATAAGGGTTGTTGATGTTATGATTTCTGGCCAGAGCATTAAGGCATCGTGCAAGCCATTGGACCGTGATAGTCATATTCGCTTTACGGGCGGCCAAGCTCAATTATTCTGTGAATTTGATGCTCCTCCAGGTCAGAGTACTTACTTGACTCCGTTGGAAATTTTGCTTGATTATGGTTATCGTTCGAGTATTTCAAGACAGATCGACATACGGCCTGTTTCGTAAGATTTAAATAAGCAGTTAAGAGTGAAATTCAAAAATGAGGCGATTGATTATTGTGTTAATGTTGGCTCTTCTTTTACTTGCTTGTAAGCCGGGCTCAAAGAAGACTGTGCAGATGGAAGCGCCGTTCGAAGGTGGAAGCCAGGGTTTGGCGCTTGATTTTCAAGATTTGAGAAAAGATGTATTCGATGGCGGCAGAGACCCATTTGACGTGACTGTCAAGCTGGACAATAAGGGCGAATCATTGGTCAAGAAGGAAGACGTTCAAGTAAAGCTTTCTGGAATTAATCCTGCTGAGTTCAGCAAGAGCGAAGCCGACTTAATGTTAAACGCACCTGATGATGTTATTGAAGTGCGTAAGGACCCGCAGGGCAGCATTTTGCCAGGACAGCAGGTGTTTGTTGAATTTACTGGTTTGAATCACAAGGGAGTTATTTCTGGCGCATCCGCGCAGTTCCCATTGAGAGCAGATGTTTGTTATGTATACCGTACCAAGACAGTAAGTGAGTTATGTGTAAGGGATAATTTGCTTACTCCGCGCACTGGAGGCATTTGTGAGATTAATGCTGACAAGCAGGTGTACAATAGCGGTGCTCCTGTCCAGGTTGCGAACTTTAAGGAAGCAGCAAGGGCTAAGGACAAGATTGGTTTCACATTTGAAGTCAAAAATGTTGGAACAGGCAGTGTGTTCCAGAGAAACTCAGTATGCAACAGGATTGATAGAAAGAATGAGAATAGAGCATATGTAATTGTTGAGACCAGTCTTGATGGTTTGCAGTGCACTGGCTTGGAAACATCTGGCAAAGGCGCCGAGGGTTTTGTAACCTTGTATGATGGTTCAAAGATTGTTTCTTGTTCACAAACAATTTCTTCCCGTTCTGATTATGAGCAATTGGTTAACATAGAAACCATTTATGATTACGAGCAGACAGTTCAATCAACAATTACTGTAAAGAAGTCTGGAGAATAGTTAAGATCCCGCAAGAACAAATTGGGCAAGTAATGCTTCTAATTGTACAAATTCATCTGAGCCTTCTACCAGCCTAAACTCAATTTCTCCACATTTATCTATTAATGCAACTTTTTTTCTGCCGTCTATCTCAAGATTCCAGACTTCGCTTTGTATTTGTTTTATGGCATCGAGACCAGACAAACCATAGCGTAGCATGACCTCTAGTAATTTTTCGCGTGCTTTGACAAAGTCTCCTTTAAGCGCAGTTACAAGCACTTCTTTGACTTCTGTAGGCTCTGCAACTGATGCAAGAGAATAAACTGTTTCTGGTGTTATGTTCTTGGCAAGGGCGGCGCAGCTTTGAAGAATGTTAACGACTCTTCTGCAGTCTCCTTCTGCCACTGTTACCAGTGCATCTTTTGCTTCCTGTACCATTGAAAGTTTTTCGCCTGC
>CAZNFZ010000160.1:0-1741 GCA_964572665.1 uncultured Methanosarcinales archaeon | reverse complement strand
AGTTAGAACGAGATTAATTCAGATAAAGCGTTAAGTCCTTGTCTAAACTGTAAAGCTTGTGCTTTCCAGCTGCCAGGCAGGTTTCTTTCAAGTCAGCATCAAGCTCAGAGCAAACGATTTCAATCTTGTCAGCAAAATATTTACCAATAAACTCGGCAGCACCTTCAATGCAGGCAATCTGCTCGTCGTGCGTCCCCTGGCCGCAAACGTCAGCAATGTGAAGCTTGGCAAGCACGAAAATCTTTGCGTGAGAAGTTCCAATGCCGTGGAAACAGCCAAGGCGAACCCTGCCATCAAGTTTTTCGCATTCTTTAACCAAGTCAAGACCGATTTTGTCGAGCTTCTTTCCCACCAAACCAACTTTTGTGCGCATGCAAGTAGCAGGATAATCAAAAGTATCGCACGGATAGAATAAATCTTTGTTGGAATCGGCTTCCTCGCGCACAACATCATATTCCATATAACTTCCGTCAGCACAATAATATTCCATCTTTTTATTGTTAAAATGAGCGCAGCCATCCAATGCTTTCCTAATGTTGTAGCCGGACAAGAACATCAATGCATGACCGACACCATGCGCACACTCGCCAGGACCATAAGATGAATTCATTTCTTCATTGTCGATGCAAATACTGCTCAAAAGGCCGTTTAGCTTTTCAACGTCAATATGGCCTTCATCATCTTCAACATTGGCGTTCTTGAATGCTTCCATCAAAACACCGTGCATACAGCCCGTGTAACAACTGTCGCCGCAGATACGCAGAGCAGCGCTCAGATCCTTCACTTTAGCAAAAATCACTTTCCCAGCATCATGAGCCTGGCTGTGACATCCGGAATACACTTTTTCTATTCCATCAAGAATGCCGTTAGCTCCAATTGAGTCAATATACTCTTCGTACAATGCACGTTTGTTCGTAATCGTGCCAGTAGCTTTCAGCTTTTTTTCAAATTCAAACTGCTTGTCCTGAACAGCATTCGGGTCAACGTATGACAGACTAGAATTCTCGCCGGCTTCTATGGGTGCGGTAATATTCAAAATTACTTCATCGGTCTTGATGGTGCAGGCAACTAGCAATAACAGTGCGACAAATATGACTATTTTCTTATGCATGTAGCGAGGATAATTACTGTCTTTCTTAAACTTGACGGCCTTTAAATGCGTTCTAAATCAGGCGGGCGGTAACTGTGGTCAAGAGGAATTATTTTTGCACCGTTGCGCGCGAGCTCCCGCATCTCACAATAATTCATTCGGTAATCCACCCAGCTTTTTCTCTCATTATCTGCGTGATATAGGAACGCCAAGTTAATATTGCCGTGCAGAATGGCAACCAAGCTCTTGTCAGAATGCTTATCATTTATTCTGATTAAATGGCTTGACACAGCCTTTGCAACAGTTTTTGACGTTGGCAGTTTTTGGCGTTCAATTTTTAAATATTCAAGCCTGTTTTGATCTGCATATTCGCGAATGTCGATTTCACAGAGTTTTTTAAAAGCATAGTGATTTTTCTTTGTCAGAGATGTTCCTATTTCTTCTGCAACGAGTTCTGCGGTCTTAAGCGAACGCGGGTAAGTGGATGTTATGAAAATGGCTGATTCTGGCTGCACAAACTGGCGTATGTACTCGCCAAGCTCTCTTGAGTGCCTTTTGCCTGTTTCAGTGAGTTCCTGAGCTTTAGACGGAAAGTACTCAGCATGCCTGCAAAGGTAGATTTTCTGGGCCATAATGCCTTGTATGTTAGGG
>CAZNFZ010000159.1:0-2344 GCA_964572665.1 uncultured Methanosarcinales archaeon | reverse complement strand
GACGCAATCCGACATCATTCTCGCCCACAGATTGACAGCAAAAATTGATACTGATGCTCTTGGCTCGCTTTTGCAAAGTTATTTGCGTGTTGGTCTAGATAAAGAACTGGGCAATCTGCCCAGAGTTGCCGGTGCTTGCATCGCAGTTGACGACGTGAACGAGCATATGTACCCATTGCGTATTCGTCCAAGATTTAGCTGGCATGGCGGTGGCGCTCCTGGAATCATATTAGAAAAGAAGGAAGCATTCAAGTTCTAGAAAAATAAATAATAAAAAAATAAAAATTACTTCGCGCACGGCACGACGAAGTCGGCATCTTTCAACGAGTTGAAAACCATGTCGTTGAATTGGTATTTCATCAAATTGCCGCCCTTGTCCACAACAATTTTGTGTGGAACTCCGTACGTGTCATCTACCCACATTTGGACTTCTGAGCTGTCAGGTAGGGTGTATTTGATGAAGGTTACGCTTCTGCTGTTGACCGTCTGTGGTCCGACAATCTGTGCATCTGGCGGTACTTCCTTTATCCATTGGTACGGTGTCTTTGGCAGTCTCAGCAGAGATAAATCAACATCAAACTTCTTGTTTGTGTTGTCTACATTTCCGCTCTTGCATCTGCTGAGTTCTTCGCAGCAGCCAGCAGCCGAATCCACATAGATGTTATCATAGTAGCCTTCTCTGACGTAGTAGTTTTCTTCGTATTTCTTGATGTGCATCTTTGTTCCTTTGACCATATATGTGTCGAGGAATAAATCGCTGGTTTCCGTCCCACCAAATAAATATTTGATTGAAGATACTTTTTCATCTGCTCTCTTTAACAAGTCTCTGAGCGCCGGGCTCATGGTTGCTTTTTGTGTTACAACAACTTCTGAAGCTGGCGGTTGTACTTGTCGTTCTGATGGCAATGGGCGTGCCGGTGGCAGTTTGTCAACCATTGGCTCTGTTTCTGTCTTTGGAGCTTCTTGCACTATTTCTGGTGCAGATTCTTTTTCAGTGACTGGCGCTTCCTTTGCTGGCATTGCTGCCGGCGTGCATGCTGCCAGGAACATTAATGCGATAATTCCTAAAATCAATACGTTTCTCATTATTTCCTCCCTATGTTATTTTCTTTGGTCGTGGCAACAATTGTTCATCTGGTGTCGCTTTTACCATTGAGATTAAACTTGCAACAAACATCAAAGTGAATATCAATCCAAAGGCAAATGCCCAGGTTTGTGAGAACTTCGGTATATACAGCGCGCTGACCAGAAAACCTATCATTGACGTGGTCAAGAAGCTCGTGTTTAATGGTGCAGCGCGTGCCATATGTTCCTTCATCACTGCCGTCTTTATATATTTTTCTGGGCTAACAATTTTTTGGCAAGCTGTAACGCCAATTCTTTCTTTTTTGGGAAGACAGCCAAAGTCAGCTTTATGTGAAAGCAGTTTCCGCTGTCAGTAAGTAGAATTTGCCGCTCTTTTATCCATACCGCTTTGTCTATTCTAATAAAAAAGTCGTATTCGGTGTCCAGCCGGCTTTCCGCCTGTGAAACAAGCAAATCTTTCTGTTCTTGGCTCAGCGTATCCAGTAAAAACTGCAGAAAGTCATTTGTATGAGCTTCTTTTGTCAATATTATGGTAAAAATCTTGATTACTCTGTCGTCAAACCCGTCTACATTCTGGGTTTTAAATGGTACTTTGGCTTCTTCTAGATTAAACGGCACTAGTGCATTGATTCCTTCTTTGATGGCTTCAACATCTTCCTCTTGATTTGCCAGTGTAGTGAGCGTCGCTCGGTGTATCCATCGCATGTTTGTGGCAAATGCGTAAATTTATAAAAAGCTTGACTTTTCAAAAGAGCATGAAGCATACGTTGATGGTAACGTCTTTTCTACTCGTCATGTTTTTTGCCGCGCAGGTGGCTGGTCTTCTGATCACTCAGGCATATATCGATCAGGCAGCTTCAGCTGAAAAAGGTGAGCTTGTCTGGAAAGATCTGCCTACTATTGCTGGTATGAAGATGGAGCGTCCTGATGTTGAGCCGCAGTTTAGCATATGGTATATTATTGGCGCAGTTCTTATCGGCACATTGCTCATCCTGTTTATCATCAGGCTCGGTAAAGTCCTTCTTTGGAAGCTGTGGTTTTATTTTGCCGTAGTGCTTTGTTTGCAGATAGCGATTGCCGCATTCATTCCTGCGCTATACGCATTTATCCTTGCATTGATTCTTGGTTTTTTCAAGATTTTCAATCCAAATCTTTACATTCATAACGCGACAGAACTATTACTCTATGGCGGCCTTGCAGTCATCTTTGTTCCAATCCTGAACGTCTTTTACGCGTTTATCTTGCTTATCGTCCTTTC
>CAZNFZ010000158.1:0-3189 GCA_964572665.1 uncultured Methanosarcinales archaeon | reverse complement strand
CTTGGCTAATCCCAGTGTCGCGTTGTATAAAAATATTGATTCTTATGTGATTAACAAGCCAATTGGTGAGTTTTTTCAGGCAGGCACTGGTGCTATTTACGACAGGTTTGGAATTATTCCTGTTGAGCGGTATGATGCGAGATATCAGTCAAAAGATATTACTGTTTTAGTTCAAGTGTTCAAGTTCTCATCACGACAAGAGTTGGATGTGATTTTGAATTCAGAATTGTACCAGATTGTTACTCGCGGTGCGACCCGTTATGGTGGGCAGACCATTGCGCTTTACTTGACGGTTGACGATCATCGTTCAGCTATCTGGTCAAGTGGAAATATGCTGGTATACATAGAAACATTTATTCCTGATTTTGCCGAGCGCACAATTCTCGATGCGTACTTGGAAAAGTATCCTTCAGATTTGGATTCGGGCTGTTTTGATTCTGATGGCGATGAGCGTTTTCTTAAAGGAACTACAACGAAAGTAAAGATTGGAAAGGAAGTTATGCCTTGGAGTGATGTTTGTTTGAGAGATTTTGTTTTGTATAAAAACAAACAATATATCCCAAACAAGGCTATGAATTCTGAAGACGGTTTGCTGGAAGGTAAGTGCAGTCAAGACAAGATCTCTCCTGGTTACGTCATAGAATACATTTGCTCTAAAGGATGTGTTGACGGCGCGTGCAAGATTTAGAACATGCATTCCAGGCAGATATGTCCGCCTGCGTATTCTGATTTTGCCGAAACAATTTCTTCAGGCGCCTTGCCGATATAGAGAACTTGTTCTTTTTTGCTGCCATAGCGATAAACAGTAATTCCTTTGCATTTTAGTTTGTAAGCAAGTAAATACGCTTTTTTGATGTCTTGCGGTGTTGCAGTTGCAGGCAGGTTAATCGTTTTGCTTACTGCATTGTCGCAGTATTTCTGGAACATTGCCTGCATTTTGACGTGCATTTCAGGTTTTATCTCGAGCGCTGTCTTGAACAATCGTTGAACGTCTTTTGGAACTTCCTTTAAACCCGTAACTTTGCCTGTTTTGGCGATTTTCATCATTAATGATTTGGAATAGAATCCTCTTTTGCGTGCAATTTTTTCAAATGACGGGTTGACTTCAAGCAAATGTGTGCCTTCAAGGACGTCTCGTACAAAAGTTACTGCAAAGAGCGGCTCAATGCCTGATGTTGCTCCGGCAATAATGGAAATTGTTCCAGTTGGCGCAATGGTAGTGACGGTTGCGTTGCGTGTTGCCTTGAATTTTCCTTTCCAGATGCTTTGTTCAAAGTTCGGGAAGCTTCCGCGCTCTTCTCCGAGCTTGTTGCTTGCCTTGCGGGCTTCATCATTCAAGAATTTCATTAGTTTGTCAGCGAATTGCACTGCTTTGTCAGAGTCATAAGGAATTCCGATGTTAATCAGGAGTTCAGCGAAGCCCATTATGCCAAGGCCTATGCGCCTGTTCGCTTTCGTAACCATTTCTATCTGTGGGAGAGGATATTTGTTGACATCAATGACGTTGTCAAGGAAGTGAACAGAAGTGTGAATTGTTTGTTTGAACTTGTCCCAGTCCATTTTGCCATTCTTGAGCATGTTTAGCAGGTTTATGCTTCCAAGATTGCAGCTTTCGTATGGGTGCAATGGTTGTTCTCCGCAAGGGTTTGTGCTTTCAATTAGGCCTGTTGCAGCTGTTGGATTCTTGCGGTTTATCTCGTCGATAAATATGAGTCCTGGGTCGCCAGTTCTCCAGGCATTTGCTACAATTAAGTCAAATATTTCTGCGGCATTCACGCGTTTGACTTTTTGTTTTGTGTGAGGATTGACTAAGTCGTATTCCGCTCCTTTGTTTACTGATTCCATGAATGCATCAGTTGCGGCAACTGAAATGTTGAAGTTCTGCAGCATGTCTTCGCGGCTTTTTGCAGTTATGAAATCAATAATATCGGGATGGTCGCAGCGAAGAATTCCCATGTTCGCGCCTCTTCTTTTGCCGCCTTGTTTCAAAATTTCGGTTGTCGTGTCAAAGACGCGCATGAAACTGACTGGCCCTGAAGCTACTCCTTTTGTGCTTTTGACAATATCGCCGCGTGGCCGTAAGTGTGAGAATGAAAATCCTGTTCCGCCGCCTGATTGGTGTATGAGTGCGGTGTACTTGACCGCGTCAAATATTTCAACAAGAGAATCTTCTACTGGCAGTACAAAGCACGCGGATAATTGTCCTAATGATGCTCCAGCGTTCATTAATGTGGGAGTGTTAGGCATAAAATCAAGATTTGCGAGCATATTGTAGAATTCATCTTCTGTTTTCTTTAGCGCGCCTTTTTTGTAATTTGCATCTGCTGCGGCAATTGCTTTCGCAACTCTTCTGAACAATCGCGCTGGTGTTTCTGTGATGTTTCCTTTTTCATCGCGCAATAAGTAGCGTGAAGCAAGAACTTTTATCGCGTTTGGAGTTAATTTCAGTTCATCGCGCACTCCAAGGAATGTTTTGAATTCCCTTATCTCCTTGTGCTGCTCGCGGTAGAGTATGAATGATTTTGCAACTTCAGTTAATCTGTTTTTCAGTAGAACTTCTTCAACAATGTCTTGGATGTCTTCAACGGCAGGGATTACTTTGGGAGTGAAATGTCTTTCTAGTTCTTTGGAGACTTGTGCAGCTAATCTTTTTGACAAGCCGCTGTCTTTCTTTTTTACGGAAGCAATGGCCTTTCCAATAGCGATTTCTATCTTTTGCGGCTGGAATTGCTCTACGCTGCCGTCCCTTTTCCTGACTCTTTGTATGCGCGCCATCCCTTAATCCCCTCTTTTCCTAATTATTTTCACTATGCGCTGACTATTTAAATTTTTTGACGAAAAGCAATTAATTTCTATATTTAAAATAATTGCTGTTTTACTCCAACAAAGTAGCTAACCAGTTCCGAAAAGATTAAAACCCGGCCCGAGAAATCGCATTGTATGAAAGTCCTTATCGGCATCGTGACCTATGGCAAGCAGAGATACTGCCTGGATGAATTTACATTGTGCCTCAGCAGGCAAACATTCAAAGCTGATGTTTTGTTTGTCGTTAACAATGGTGAATCCGCGTATGCTACATTAATCAAAAGCAAAGGTTTTAACACCATTGAAGACCCAAAGCCTGCCAAGACAAGAATTGAAAAAATTGTTAATGGCAGGAATTACATCAGAGATTACGCGTTAAAGAAC
>CAZNFZ010000157.1:0-2139 GCA_964572665.1 uncultured Methanosarcinales archaeon | reverse complement strand
ATCAGTATTCTTTACCCAGCCGGTAAGCTGCATTTTTTCAGCCTCTTTCTTTGCATAGTCTCTGAAAAACACGCCTTGAACTTTACCGCGGACAACAATACGCACGCGTGCCCGCTCTTTAAACAGAGAGTCAATCTCTTTTCTCTTCAAATCTTCTTCTCTTTTGCCGTGCTCTAATTGCCGGTCCACCATCCTCTTTATTCCTTCGACGTGTGTCATTTTCCGCAGCAGGAGCGCATTTCCGAGAAGTCAGCGAATGCCGTGCAGAACATTTGCAGGCCATGTTCCATTTCCGTTCTGCCTTTTTTGGTTAAAGTGTAAACTTTCTGCTTGTTTGCAGAGATTAATCCCTTCTCTTTCAGGTCTTTTAATGCAGGATAAATAGTGCCGGGGCTTGGTTTGCTTCCTTTACGCCGTGCAATTTCTTCAGCAAGCCCCGAGCCAGTCAAGTTTCTTTTGTTGAGCATCCACAATATAAGAAGCGTTAGAAATCCTTTCATTTCGCAGCTGCCTTCTTTCATAAGACAAGTATAGGGTGTCCGATATTTAAAGGTTCTTTCACAAAATCATAAAGTTTATATAGAAGTATCGTATATCCGATATCGGACTCCCAATAGAGTCCGGAGAAAAACAACAATGGAATGTGAAACAAGTTGCTGTGGAAGTGAAGGAAGGCAGTTCCTTACCACAGAAGAAAAAATGGAAAAATTGAACACCTACAAGAAATGGCTTCAGGACGAAGCCAAAGGAGTAGAAGAAGCAATCATAAAAATTAAGCTTCAGAAATCGAAATGATTTCTGAGGTGCTCGGAAACTCGAAGAATTTATATAGATATTCTCGAGTTTCCGACAAAGGCCAAATAGGCCTTTCTTTTTTTATTATCACGAGGTACACATGAAAAAATCAAATATTATTGAAAGTTTGGAATGGCGCTATGCCACAAAGAAGTTTGATCAGGCAAAGAAAGTTTCTGATGCAGACTTAAATGAAATTCTTGAGGCTGGAAGGCTTGCGCCAAGTTCTTTCGGGCTGCAGCCGTGGAAATTCATTGTCATAACTGATCCTGAGCTTCGAAAAGAGCTTAAGGAAGTAACATGGAGCCAGCCGCAGGTGTGCGACGCTTCTCATTTGATTGTTCTTGCAGTGCGCACTGATGTTAATGAAGCGTATATCAAAAATTATGTTAAAAAAATTGCAGAAGTGCGTAAAGTACCTGTCGAAAATTTGAAGGGCTACGAAGAAATGATGGTTGGCGCCATTAAAGGCAAATCCAAGGACACTATCAACCACGTTATCGATTGGTCTGCACGCCAGGTTTATATCGCACTGGGCTTTATGCTTGAAACCGCAGCTCTAAAAAAGATTGACGCGTGCCCTATGGAAGGCTTTGACGCAGAGAAGTATGATGAGATTCTTGGATTGAAGAAAGATAATTTGCACGCAGTAGTATTAATGCCAGTTGGCCATCGTACTGACGACCCTGCTGCCAAGATGCCAAAAGTGCGGTTTGACCAGAAAGATATCGTTATTCGAAGGTAAATTTTTAAACCCTACTTTCCTTACACGTAATGAGGTGAATTTTTATGGCAGGTATGATGATAAATTATTGGGCAGTGATGGGAGCAGCGGTTGCTTCTTTTGTAATTGGAATGTTATGGTATGGTCCGTTGTTCAGAACGCAATGGATGAAATTGTCAGGGATTACTACTGCTTCAATGAAGAAGATGAAGATGACGCCTGCGCATTCAATGTCAATTGGCTTTGTTGCCACATTATTAACTGCGTACGTGTTGTCTAATTTTGTGCACGTTCTCGGCATCACGACTTTGACAGCAGCAGCCCAATTCGCGTTTTGGGTCTGGGTAGGCTTAGTCGCTCCAGTACAGTTAGGCGCTTACCTTTGGGAAGGCAAGCCTCTCAAGCTGTTCGTGCTTAACACAGCGCACAATCTTGTCGTGCTGATTGTTATGAGCGGAATTTTGGCTGTCTGGCCTTAATCGTAATCTATTTTCATTCCTTTATTTTTTGATTCTATCATGCTTTGTTCCAAGAAATATTGTCTTCCGTTTCCATTAAACGAAAGATGCTTTTCAAACAGCCATTGAACTGAGTCTGCAAAGCTTTTGCTTAATCCAAAG
>CAZNFZ010000156.1:0-6567 GCA_964572665.1 uncultured Methanosarcinales archaeon | reverse complement strand
GACCATGTACACCATGCGTTTGGTTGCATCTGCTTCTTCTGAAACCTTGATTTTTCTTGGTGTTTTGCCTTTCAAAATATCTGCGGAGTCTATGAGTTGTGACAAGTACCAGACGTCTTCCGGTGTTTCAACTAACACTTTAATTTCTCCTTGTCTGAGGTTCTTGCTGAGTATCTTCATATAGAGATGACTGCTCAAAACATTTAAATAGTATTCGATATGGCTATAAGATAGAAAAAAAAGGTGAATCCATGAACAAGCGCGGTGACAAGATGCAGAGTGGAGCCCCAGCTGCTGCGCTCATTGGAATCATCACCTTGATGTTCATTTTCTATATTTTGTTCCTGCCTCCAGAAGAGCGCAAATCGCTTTTAGAAGGAGAAAACGCAACATTTGAAGAAGGAACTGGCTTGCTGCTGGATGAAGCGCCTGGCTTGCTGACATTTTCTGAAAAAGGCGTATTTGACCATAGTATTTCAAATATTTACTTGATTGAGACAAAGAACTCAGTTATTCTTGGACAAGAAAATCCATTCATAATCAAAAAAGGTTGGTTTGGCGAGCAGCAGAAATCAATGGTGTTTTCAGCGGGTGATTTGGATAACACCGAAAATGTTGTATTAAGCTTCCAAGCGCCTGAGAGAAAAGGCATTTTGGTTATTGCATTGAACGGCCAGAAGATTTTTGAGGGCATGGTTAACCTTCAGAATCCACCTCCAGTTTCCCTGCCAAAGACTTTACTTAGGCCTACAAACCAGATTGACTTTTCAGTTACTGGCGGATTTTTCTCCAGCAGGAAATATTCGCTGGCTGACATTAAGGTTGTAGCAGACATTACTGATGCCAAGAAACAAATTGCCCAAAACACATTCACAATTTCAGATACTGAAAAGGAAAATCTCGATATGGCTTTCCTTGACTTTTACCCGATTTGCGAGCAGCGCACGGTTGGAACTTTAACTATTGAATTGAATGGGAAAGTTATCTATGCTGCCGCTCCTGCCTGTGAGAGCTTGAACCGCCAGGACTTGTATGCTGAGGACTTGCGTACTGGCAAGAATACTGTTATTTTCAGGATTGACAAGGGCAGCTACCGTGTTGAGCAAATTCGTGTTAGGACGGTTTTAAAATCAGTTAAGGCTCATGTTGAATTCTTTAATGTAAAGGCCAGTTTGTACAATGACATTTTGGATAAGAACCGCCAAGTTATTTTGAAGATTGAGTTTGTTGATGATGACAAGGTAAAGCGTGCCGAAATGAACTTGAACGGTAGAAAGGATATGATTGACCAGCGTGATTTCGAGTACGAACGTGACGTTAGTTCTTGGATTAAGGAAGGAAACAACTACCTTGAATTAAAACCGCTGACTGAGCTTAACGTGGTTAAGCTGCAAGTTCGTGCGGATTAAGCCATGCCGGCTGCCGGTTTGGCGGGAATGCCAGATATCTCTCAATTACGCGCTCAAATAAAGAAAATTGCCTTAAGGCATCCAATATGGGCGAGCAAGGCCATTATGAAACTGGCAGGTCCACAAGCAGCGGTTTTTTTACCGGGAATCTTGATGGATATAACAAAATTTGAAGCAGAAATAGCGCAAAAAGAAATAGAAAGGGCAGAAGCGGCGAAAAGAAAAGCAGCGGAAAAGGAGCGTAAAAGAATGGCTGACACCACAATTGGGACGAATCCTGCTGCAGCGCCATATGTATCATCAGCCGCTTCATCAACTGGAATTGTTGGCAAGGTAGCACACGGCATATGGAGTGGAGCTAAGAGCTTTTTCAATTCAGTAACTCCTGAAGGTACTGGCCAGCATATTTTGCGTGGAATTCTTATTCTTGGTGCGGCATTTACATTTTACGTTTTGCTTCAGAGGCTTGGACTAAAAACGCCTTTCAACTTGTCATTCATCATCATTTTTGGTTTAGCTGCAGCAGTTTACGAAATTGCTCCTGGTCCTATCAGCAAATTGTTCCGCTGGGCTTCATTGCTTGGAGGAGGTATTGTTGGATTTTGGGCTTTGGCAATGGGACCATTTAGTGCAGACATTGCAAAATGGGCCATCTTAACATGGCTCATCCTGTACACGTTCATGTTTTTCTCGGTTCTCGGTTTTCAAAAAGGAACGGTTGTGTTTTTGTTCAACGCCACTATTTTTTTCCTTTTGTTTACTAATTTTTACAACGGTGTTATTGACGAAGATACCCCTCTGGGCGTTGCGCTGCAGGGCCAACAGAGCGCTTGGAGCGAAATGTACAAAGATGTTAAAGAGCTCGGCCAGGAAACGGCAAAAGGTATCAAGCAGCAGTATTACATCGCTACCGGTGATTACGAACAAGGTATTGAGGAAAATAGTGAGAAATCATTAGGCGTTTATTTGAAAGATGTTGGTATAACTTCCGAGACTGTTTCGCCTGATGATACCGTGAACGTGTTTGCTACTTTGAAATCACAATCATTCAAGACCGACAAGGAATTAAAGATTAATGTTGCGTGTTACGAATCTGATAAGCAGGAAATGCCTGACAAGCGTGGAATTATAACTCCGAAACCTGAGTTTGCTGTTGTTGAGGATGAAGAGCAGCCTGTTGATTGCAATATTGATTCTGTGCACTTGGGTCCTGGAAGGCACGACATTACATTAGAGGCGACTTTTGGTTTCCCAACAAGCGCGTATCTGAAAGGCTACTTTATGCTTCAGGACCAGATTCGTTCATACAAACGCCAGCATCCGGAAGAAGGAACAAGCCCACTTGATGAATTTGGTATTACTGACAAGACTCCTATGGCAATGTTTACCGGCGGTCCATTGTATGTTGGCATGGGTGTTGGCTTGCAGCCGATTCCTCTGCCTGAGGAAAATTACGGTCCAACGCTCACTATAACGCTTGACAAAAACTGGCCTGAAGGGGAATTAATGGCCGTGAAGAGTTTGAGCATTGCTGTTCCTCCTGGCTTGAAGATTACAAAGGTCAGTGGCAGGAATGTTGTCGATAGTAAGTATTGCAAGGTAAACGATCTTAGAGAAAACACTTGTGTTCTTGACGAACCGGAAATTCTTGACCGCATCTTCCCGCCAATTGAAACACCAGTCCGCTTAAAAAAGAACATCCGTGTTGAAACTATTATTACAGACAAGGCAATTTTGATGGCGAATGCTCCTCTTGCAATAAGAAGCTTTAAAGTGACGGTTGATTATGATTATCGAATCAGGAAGACTGTAGCTGTGACTGTGCAGGCTCCTAAGCCGGTGGCGCAAAAATGAAAAAAATGATTTTGCTCTTGCTGTTATTAACCGCGTGCCAGTTTGGTGGTGTTATGAAAGCTCCGCCTTTGAAAGAAATGCCGCCCATCTTCACAGGAACAAATGCACTTGAAGTTTCTTTCAATTCTGCCTCGATGAAAAGCATGATAATGTGCCAGCAGGCGGATATGTTTGTTGATGTTAAAAATAGTGGAACTTCCGACATTGCGGATGGAGTGTATTCGTTCATAACTGAAGATCAGTATTTATTGCCGTTTTCCGAGAGCATTCAGAAGTTTTCATTGGCAGGCAAGTCGCAGTTTAATCCAAAAGGTGAGTTTGACCAGGTGCATTTCCGGGTTAAAAATATCGGCATCTTGCCGCAGTTTGAAAGTTATCAACCAGATCTTGTTTTCCGTGCGTGTTACAAGTATAGCACGTTTGCCTCTGCACAGGTCTGTATTGACCCTGATGTTACTAACTTGAACCCGAGAAAAGTGTGCCGCTCACAGCCGGTCGTGTTATCAGGCGGCCAGGGAGCTCCTGTCGCCGTGACAAGAATTGAGCCGTATATGGTTCCAGATGGCAATCAGGTGCGTCCGGTTTTCGCTGTGTTCGTGCAGAATCTTGGAATGGGCACGGTTGTTACGACGCAGGGCGCAGAGCTTGCTTGCACTGGGGGAAGCGGTCCTCTTTTGACGAACAATGCGACTGTTCGTGTTTCTATTCAGGATAGACTGTTGAGTTGCACGCCAAATCCTGTGAAAGTAGAGTCGGGCAGAGAATTTAGGTTTATTTGTGAGCAGAATGATTTATTGTTTGGAGAGTCTTCAGGCACATTTAACACCATATTATCAATACAACTTGATTATGGTTATGTTAATAGCGCAATGTTGCCTGTGACCATTACGCGTCTTCCAGGCCAGGAAGCCTGCAAATAGCACCAAAAAGTATTTATAAGATGGTAAATGAAATGACTATCATGAAAAAGAGTGTGTTGATTGTTCTTTTCCTAATTTTATTGGTTGCGTGTACTGGCGCGAAGAAAGGTCAGACTCCTCAGCCTACTGAGTTTCGTTCTGGTACTCAGGGCGTGTATATGCAGTTCGTTACAAATCTTCCTCCTCCAAAAGTGTTTGACCGTGAGCCTTTGAACGTTATGCTTCAAGTTGAGAACAGGGGCACTGCGCCTGTTGGATTTACAGGAGTTGATCGTATTTATCTTTCTGGTTTTGACAACACAATTATTACTGGAATTCCGATTGACGGGGTTGACATTCCTCTGATGGAAGGCCGTGGCCCGTATATGCCGCAGGGCGGAATTGACACAGTGAGCTTTATGGGAAGAATTCAGCCTTTGGGTGCAAAAAGAATTGACAAATATCAGCCGACGTTGCTCGCTACTGCGTGTTACCATTATGAAACAATTGCCAGTGCGCAGGTTTGCATTGATCCGAATCCGTATGCTCCTACAAGCGCCGCGAAAGTTTGCACCCCCACAACTGTTGGAACAGGCAGCCAGGGCGCTCCAATTGCCATTTCTAGTGTTGAAGTAACCGCGTCTCCTGAAAAATCAAGATTTAAAATTAGCATTTCGAATGTTGGTGGCGGTGATGTTTTCAGGGCTGGCGTGAGATACTTAAACAGCTGCAGTCCATACGCTGGCGGTCTTGGTTTTAATGAACTTGACTTTTTAAGAGTTACTGATGTCATAATTTCAGGTCAAAGCATTAAGGAATCATGCAAGCCTTTGGACAGGGAAAGCCACATTCGCTTGACTAACGGTCAGGCTCAATTGTACTGTGAGTTTGACGCTCCTCCTGGACAGAGTACATTCTTAACGCCTTTGGAAATTTTGCTTGATTATGGTTACCGTCAAAGTATTTTCAGGCAGGTTGACATAAGGCCTGTATCGTAACATTTAAATAAGCAGTTAAGAGTGAAATTCAAAAATGAGGCGATTGATTATTGTGTTAATGTTGGTTCTTCTTTTACTTGCTTGTAAGCCGGGCTCAAAGAAGACCGTGCAGCTGGAAGCGCCGTTCGAAGGTGGAAGCCAGGGTTTGGCTCTTGATTTTCAGGATTTGAGAAAAGATGTGTTCGATGGCGGCAGAGACCCATTTGACGTGATTGTCAAGCTGGATAATAAGGGCGAAGCATTTGTCAAGAAGGAAGACGTTCAAGTAAAGCTTTCTGGAATTAATCCTGCTGAGTTCAGCAAGGGTGAAGCTGATTTGATGTTGAACGCTCCTGATGACGTTATTGAACTGCGCAAGGACCCGCAAGGCAGCATTTTGCCAGGACAGCAAGTGTTTGTTGAATTTACTGGTTTGAATCACAAGGGCATAATTTCTGGTGCGTCCGCACAATTCCCTTTAAGGGCTGATGTTTGTTATGTATACAGGACCAAAACAGTGAGTGAATTGTGTGTAAGGGATAATTTGCTTACGCCTCGCACTGGTGGTATTTGTGAGATTAATGCTGACAAGCAGGTGTACAATAGCGGTGCTCCTGTTCAGGTTGCGAACTTTAAGGAAGCAGCAAGGGCAAAGGACAAGATTGGTTTCACATTTGAAGTCAAGAATGTTGGAACAGGTAGTGTGTTCCAGAGAAACTCAGTATGCAACAGGGTTGATAGGAAGAATGAGAATAGGGCATATGTAATTGTTGTAACTGGTCTTGATGGTTTGCAGTGCACTGGCTTGGAAACATCTGGCAAGGGCGCCGAGGGTTTTGTAACTTTATATGATGGTTCAAAGATTGTTTCTTGTTCACAAACAATTTCTTCCCGTTCTGATTATGAGCAATTGGTTAACATAGAAACCATTTATGATTACGAGCAGACAGTTCAGTCAACAATTACTGTAAAGAATTCTGGAGAATAGTTAAGTTAAGATCCTGCAAGAACAAATTGGGCAAGTAATGCTTCTAATTGTACAAATTCATCTGAGCCTTCAACTAATCTGAACTCAATTTCTCCACATTTGTCTATCAAGGCAACTTTTTTTCTACCGTCTATCTCAAGATTCCAGACTTCGCTTTGTATTTGTTTTATGGCATCGAGACCAGATAAACCATAGCGTAGCATGACCTCTAGTAATTTTTCGCGTGCTTTCACAAAGTCTCCTTTAAGCGCAGTTACAAGCACTTCTTTGACTTCTGTTGGTTCTGCTACTGAGGCTAAAGAATAAACTGTTTCTGGTGTTATGTTCTTGGCAAGGGCGGCGCAGCTTTGAAGAATGTTAACGACTCTTCTGCAGTCTCCTTCTGCCACTGTTACCAGTGCATCTTTTGCTTCCTGTACCATTGAAAGTTTTTCGCCTGC
>CAZNFZ010000155.1:0-6089 GCA_964572665.1 uncultured Methanosarcinales archaeon | reverse complement strand
TTCTTTCCTTCGTGTTCTACAATCATTCCGTTTCTGAGCTTTCTTCTGATGCGTATTTCCACTTTGCCGTCAACCAAAATTACACCTGCTCTAATCAATATTTTTGCCTGCCCGCCGGTTGTCGCAAGGCCAAGTACTTTGAGAAAATCGCCGAGTTCGATGTATTTGCCTTGTTCGTCTTCTTTCATTCTCTGTAGTAATACGCAACTCTTTTAAATTGTTATGTGATTGTGAATGGCATGGTCTACGAGCCGCAGGAAGACAGTTTCTTGTTGAAAGAGTTTGTTAAGAAATTTTCAAAAGGCGTGGCATTGGATATGGGCACTGGCACCGGCTTGCAGGCGAGAGAAGCGGCCCACAGCAAGCATACGACAAAAGTGTTTGCGGTTGATATTGACAAAGACGCAATCAAGTTTGCAAAAAAGGCTGCCGATCACAAACGTCACAAAAAAATAACTTGGATTGTTGGCGATTTATTCTCTCAATTTAAAGCGAAGAAATATCTGCATTATTTTGACACTATTATCTTTAACCCTCCTTATCTTCCTCAGGACCAGAAAGTTCGCGATATTGCGTTGGAAGGCGGCAGGAGAGGTAATGAGGTTATCGCGCGCTTCCTGCAAGATGTTAACAATTATTTGAAGCCAGACGGTGTTATTTTGCTTGTTTTCTCAAGCTTGACGCCAAATGTGCATGAGCTCCTTATTGACAACATGCTTGTTGGCAAGGAATTGGGCAAAACGCACATGTTCTTTGAAGACATTTTTGTCTATATGCTCAAGAGAAACCCAATTCTCAATAATTTGGAGAAAAAAGGGGTCTGCGACATCAAATTCTTTGCCAGAGGCAATCGTGGCCTGGTCTTCACAGGCACATACAAAAGAAAAAAGGTCGCTATTAAAATTAAACGTCCTGGCAGCGCCGTGCGTGAAACTATTTCACGCGAGACAAATATGTTAAAGGAAGTTAACAAGCACGGGATTGGCCCTAAATATCTCTTCCACTCGCAGGATTTTCTTGTTTATGAGTTCGCGGAAGGAGAATATCTGAAAGACATCAAGAACACCAAGACGATTCTGAAAAACATATTTGAACAATGTTTCCAGCTTGACTTGTTGCATATTAATAAAGATGAAATGACCCGTCCATTAAAGCACGCAATCATTAAAGGAAGAAAGGTTACGCTGATCGACTTTGAGCGCGCCAGAAAAACCGAAGAAGCTCACAACGTGACTCAATTCTGTGAGTATGTTTGCAATCATTTTGACAAAAAACATAAGAAGCAGTGGATACATATTGCTAGAGAATACAGCATAAATCGATCCAGAAAACAGCTTGGAAAAATACTCAAAAAGGTTGGTACACTATGAGTTTAGAACAGGAGCTAAGAAAAGAAAAGGGCTATATTCGTGTCCTTGAAGGCGCTTTGAATGAGAGAAAGCTATGGAATCCTTACATAATTATTGACAAGGAAGGAGTTATCCGTTTCGCATCACCCAACTTCGAAGCTTCTTTTTTATGGAAACCTGAAAGTATCGTTGGAAAAAATTACGGAGAGTTCATTTCTAATGACTTATACGAAACTGCTTTGCGTGAACTGGCATATAGGGTGAATGTTCTCAGAAACTTTAACAAGCAGGAAGATTCGCAAAAGCCTCTTGAGCGGCTTGCGAAAGATTATGATTCTACAAGACAGTCTTTGTCGCGTGATGCCAAAATCATGCACATAAGCAGGCGTGTGCGCGCTTTTGAGCACCGGCACACTGAGGATGTGCAAAAAATTGATTCTGATGTGCGCATAAAGCTTGGTTCTGGAGAAGCCGTCACTATTAAAGACGCGTTATGGCTGGTAAAATACAAATCTCCGCACGGCTGGGAGTATGCCGGCTCTTTGGTTGAGCTTGACCCTTCTTCTTTGTCCAAATGGAGCAAGGTAACAAGGTGGATGGGAAGCTGGTTTAATTTAAAGCATTACAATATTGCTAACGAGTACGTTATCACCTTTGAAAGTTTTGAATCGAAAGCTCTTGAAGTGTACGCTTCAGAACTTATTGCGGAAAGGCATAGAAAATCGCCATCACCATTGGTGCTTGATTTCAGAGAGATTGGAAATCCCAACAAAAAATTTGTTGAAGGTGCAATGTTAATAGTTAAAGATTTGGCGCTTGAAGGTAAATTGATAATCGGTAACGCCACAAAGGACTTGCGCTCAATGTGCGAGGAGCGTATAGCTGTTATCGCTAAAGAAAACAAGAAAAAAACACCTACCCTGCACTTTCACAAGCTCATTTATCCGATTATTCGAGAGCCTTCAATTTCAGGAGCAGAAGAGTTTACTGAATTAAAAACGTATCAAGAGTACGAAAATTATATCAAGAAAGGTCTTGCAGAGTTAGGTTATGCCAACATCATTCCAGAAAAAAGTGTACGAGAAGTGCCGCTTGATTCCGAAGGGAAAGGTAACGACGTACAAAGCTCTAGCCCTGGCACTCAATAGCAGCCCGCGCGCTGTCGGCCAGGCGCTGAGATGTAATCCATACGCTCCAATTGTGCCGTGCCACAGAGTTGTCTCTGCAAATGGCTCTATTGGCGGTTTTATGGGCGAAGTAAAAGGTAAAACTATTCAGCAGAAAATCATGTTATTAGAAAAGGAAGGAATAAAGATAAATAAAAATAAAATAAGCGAGGAGCAGATTATCTCTTTCTTTTCTTCTGCTTCTTGAGTTCTTTCTCGAGTTTGAGCTTGTCCAGAAGTTCTTTGTATCTATTTCGTATAGTGACTTCTGTAACGCCTGCTACATCAGCAACTTCTCTTTGAGTTCTTTTCTCGCCGTGCATTAACGCAGCCACATACAATGCAGCTGCTGCGATGCCGGTTGGTCCTCTGCCTGAAGTTAACTCTTCGCGCTGTGCGTCTTCAAGAATTTCAACTGCTTTTGATTGTGTTTCTGCAGTTAATTTCAAAGATGATGCGAAGCGTGCGATGTAGTCCGCAGGGTTGCTTGGCAAAATGGTTATTCCGAGTTCTCTGGTTACGAATCTGTACGTTCTGCCGATTTCTTTCTTTTCAATGCCAGATGCTTCTGATAATTCGTCAAGTGTTCTTGGAACTTCGTGGCGTCTGCAGGCTGCGTATAATGCGCCTGAAACGACTGATTCCATCGATCTGCCGCGGACAAGTCCTCTTTGGACTGCTTGCGTGTAAATCATTGCTGCTTCTTCTTCAACCATTTTTGGCAATTTCAAGAAGCTTGAAACTCTCTTAAGCTCTGCGAGTGCTAATTTCAAATTGCGTTCAATTGCAGTTGAAATTCTGTACTGCCATTTTCTCAATCTGAAGAATTTGTTTCTGTCCTTTGAGCCAAGCTGGAAAAGGTCTGCTTTCTGTCCTACTTCTGTTCCAAGGCCTTGGTCAAACTGAGTATAAGTCATTGGAGCGCCGGTTCTGCGCTGTGAGTTGTCTGAACCGCCATCGCCTTCAAATTCACGCCATTCCTGGCCGAATTCGACCATTTTATCTTCTATAACAAGACCGCAGTCTTTGCATATGATTTCGCCTTTCTCGCGGTTTACAAACAAGTTAATGCTGGCACATTCCGTGCATTTCTTAACATAGTACATTCTGGTCACCCACCAATGATATAGCCACCATCTCCCTATTGGAGAAAGCTATAGTTTACACCACAATTAAATTTATATACTTACTGTTAGAACTAGTATATAAAGCTTTGCTTTTACCAAGCAAAGTTTCGTCGATAAGGAAATTTTGCCGGTCCCAGAAAACCAGGCTTTCTAGAGTCACAGACGATTACACTGAACCGCACTTGCCAACGTGTAAGAGCTTGACTGGATGAGCAGTACTGCCGTGTTCACCGCATATCTTGGTGCATCCTGCTGTTTTGACTGCCAGGTCCGCATCTTTTGTTATTTGGCCAAAAACTCTGAATAAGTGTTTTTCATTAGACACGGGCGCACAACAGCAATATTCAAAAGTTGTTTGTTTTACGACAAATGTTGGTGCTTGTAAGAATGCTTTTCCAGTGCTGACAGTATACATGTAGTAAAGCCCTGTAGCAGCCGTAAGCAGCACTAAGATTAGTATTATAGCTTCTATTGTCTTATGTTCTTTTCGCATTCTCCCGCCTCAATATCAACTACGATTAATTCTTTCGATCTCATGCGCGCTTTGGTCATAGTATCAAGGTGGTCTGTGCACAATCCTGATGCGCCTTTCATGACATCAAATTTGATTTGTGATCCTAATTGGGGATTTTGTATGAAAATGCAGCACCCGTTTTTTGCCTGGAAGTCCTGGACTGCTGCAGCTTGTTCTTTTGACTGCATTTCTTGTAATTGTTGGCGTTTCCACATTATTTCGCCGAGTGAACGTACGCCTTCCACTGTTCTCCCATACTGAGTGTTAACCTGCCAGACGTAATAGAATGCGCCTGAAGCTATAACTAAAGTTAGTAGAAAAGCAAATACTGCCATTCGCTCATGGCGTTGGTGGTTTATGGATTGATTGCGCATAGTCCGTCCTGTGAAAATATTTTTCCTTGGCCCGCGTAGTTTAAGTCACATGCTTGCCTGCAATTGTCTGCGTAGGTCTGTATTTGTGATCTTACAAAGAATTGGTTGCCGCCCTCGTTTGCTAAAATGTTGCAGCAACACGACATATAGCTTTGTGATATTGCGGCTCCTGCGCCGCCTTCATTGAGAACAAAATAGCCTGTGAGTGCTATTGCGCTGATGACTAAAATTCCAATGATTGCGTGCATTTCTTCCATAACAAGTACGTACGCAGATAGCTATTTAAGGTATTTGTACGTACATTACGACACGTCAAGAACCGCCAAGCTATTATATGCTTGTGGTGGTTCTCGATCGTGTGTCAGAAATCCACAAGAATAATATATGATATATGGATTCCTGAGCACACTCGGAAATGCTATGCATTTCCGATGCTCGGAAACTCCGCCAATATGGTGTTTCCGCGCGGAGTTTCCGACATGCTGATTCGTTTTGTTGTTGGTAGGCTTTCCAGGGACTTCTTTGTTGCAAAGGAGTTTGAAAAGCGTCTGCCTAAGTATTGCCGTTTTGAAGTGTTTGAGTTGAAAGACTCTGCAAAGGCGTCTGATTTTCTGCCAAAATTAAAAGGCAACATTATAGGTCTTGACGCGTCTGGTATTCAATGGTCTTCTGAACAATTGGCTGATTTTCTAAAGAGCCAGCAGGAAGTTACTTTTGTCATTGGACCGCCGCAGGGACTTCCAGTGGAAGTTAAGAAGGAATGTAAGATGTTATTGTCTTTGTCGCGTATGACCTTTCCGCACGATCTTGCACGTGTTATGCTTGCAGAACAGGTTTATCGTGCGTTTACAATTCTAAAAGGAGAAAAATATCATAAATGAATTAGTCGCCGTTGTTATCGCTGTAACCGTCAGGTAAATTCGTTGAATCGCCACTGCTGCTGTGGTATTTGGCGCCGAACTGGTCATCTGCCTCAATATTGGCTGGCACTTCTATACCCGTGCTCATTAATGCGCGTGTCTTTGCTTTCAAAGCGTCTTTGCCGACTGCATCTGTTGTTACAGGAGGATAGAATGTTCCGCTCTTTGAACCGCCAGTTAACGGCACTGTTCCTGTTGACTGTAAGTCTTTAAGTGCTTCTGCTGCAGATGTTCCTGTTTCACCAGTTGAAGGAGCTTGTGCCGCGTCAGATGAGCTGCCGACAACATTGCCTGTTATTGCAGGTGAACTTACTGAAGCTGTGCTTTTCGATGGTATTGCAACGCGTCTTCCAGTTGTCTTTGATTCGCACGCAACTAGAAACAATAAAAGACAGATTACTGTTACCGCAATCACTCGCTTATCCATGCACTATTTACTTATTAAGAAGTATTTAAAGTTTTTGAGTGTAGAGTGGTAGTATTCGTGAATAATACTGCGAAAGCTTTATGAAATCGACAAATGATTTTTTGTCATATGCCGCGGTGGCACAACCTGGTACTGCGCAGGTCTCGAATTAACGAAGAGCTAACCTGTTTCCGCAAGGATATCCCGGTTCAAATCCGGGCCGCGGCGTTTTT
>CAZNFZ010000154.1:0-3625 GCA_964572665.1 uncultured Methanosarcinales archaeon | reverse complement strand
AGACTTTTCACACGCTTGCGCATTTGCTGATGTATTCTTATGGCATTACAATAAAGCTGCCGTTTATGACCATGACGCATACATGGAATCTTGCAGCGTTCATCATCAATTTGCTAATCGCAACTGGCTTGTTTTACTGGGCGTCGCAGTTAAAGAAATAACTAATCGTCCCAGGGTTTCGGTCCTGTAGATTCAAAGCCTGGTGTTGGTAGTTTTTGCACAATTGTATTAGGTTTTTGTGCAAGTATTTCAACAACGTCTACGAGTTTTTTTACCTCTCTAAATTTTTCCTCGCTTTTTGAGTAATGTCGTACGTCCCATCCATAATTATCAAAGATGTGATAGAGCTCTAATGGCTTGAAGAACTTCAATTGATCGGCATTTCCCGCAACTGAAGATATTGCAACATACCCGCCTGGTTTTGTGTGTTCCTTGATGTATTCAACTGCATAATTCCCATCTTCTTGTTTAAGAAACTGAATTACCTTATTTGCCAAAATAGCATCAAAACTTCCAAGTTTTGAAACAAATTCTCTGTCTGCTATATTTGCAACAATGGTATCTATGTGAACTTTATTCTTCTTGGCTCTTTTTTCTATTTTCCTAATGCCTTTTTCTGAAAAATCAACTGCGGTAACTATGTGCCCATTTTTAGCCAAATAAATAGCATTTCTACCTTCCCCCGCTCCGAGGTCCAAAATAGTGCTCTTTGGAGGGAGTTTGTGTAAAAGGCGGGCTGCTAGCGAGCAATGTTTTGTTCCAAAATAGCAGCTAGCCTGACTGTATCTTTCTTCGTAACCCTTGCGCATTTTCTCGTAATGTTCCGAACCACCCATAACTAGAAACTACACATTGCAGTATATAAATATTGCTCTTAGAAACTAATCAATCCATTCTTTATTTTTAATTTTCTCTGGCAAGTACTTGTCAGAAATAAAGCTGATGCCTCTGCTGCTCAATGCCTGGATTTCCAGTTTTGCTTTGAGTGTTTTCATCATTTTGAATTGTCGTTGCCAGGCTTTATGATCTTTGAACCATTCGTAATTTTGCAATTGTTCCAATCGCGTCATGTCAACTTCCTTGAATGCAATTAGATTTTTCTTCAGTCCGTATTTTTCTATGTCATCAACAGTGATTCCAATGTATTTGGCATTTTGGAGAGTCATGCTATCAGACATATGGGCGAGATTGATTGAGCCATATTTGAGGACAGAATAAATGTAATATCCGTATGGGTCTCCGTCGCATAGAACGTAAATGGGCAAATTATGTTCTTGTGACAACCTCTGCAGTAATCTTCTGATTCCACGAGTCGTCTGTCCTTGGGAGCTCATAATTATGCAGTTTTGTTTGTCCCAGAACTTGTCTTCGTGTAAACGCTCCCAGACGGCAGCTTTTTCCATGTAAATGACATAGTTTGCCTTGACTTTCTTGAACTTGATTTCCTCAACATTGGACGGTATTGACCATCCGCCGGATCCCATTCTGCTCCAGTCAATTTCGTCTCCTTTGTCTTCAATGACGACGTGTCCTGCAACTGAGCCCATCTTGTTTGCGTTGATATTGAGCTGTTCTCTGCTTAGTCCAGTTAATACTTCTAAATCTTCAATCGCATCGTCGCTTTCTGTTTGCTCGTCAACAATGTTGATTTTAGTATTTGGAATAGTTCTCTTAATCATGTAGAATACGTCTCTGAGTGAGGTGTGTTTTCCAACTTCAAGCAATTCTTTGCTTGCTGCGGCTACTTCGAGTGTTTGCAAAAATTTCTTTGAGTGTCCGGAGTTGAAGAAGTTTCGTTCTAATTTTTTGTCTCCTAATTGCAGTGTTTGTGATTTCTTGTCATAGTTGACGTTGCTGAGCGCTCTGATAGGAACATTCATGATCGGCGGCTTGTTTGAGAGCACTTCTTTTGCCAAGTCTTTGCCTAGTTCTTCAATGATTTCTTTTGGTTTTTTATTCGTCATCTTCAAATCCTGCAAGTCTTACTTGTTCTTCTTTATCTTTCTTATTTATTGTCTCCACTTTATGCGCTTCCTTGTGAGCTTGAATGTATTCTTTGTTTTTCGCGAGCATTTTTTTCATGCTTTCCATAATCTTCTCTTTTCCTACTCCGCTCAGCCTTGAAAGAGCATCAGCAACCTCTGGAATGTAATTTTCAAATATGCTGACTCTTTCCTGTTGGTCTGCTACTCGTCTTTTCTTGTTGACATAGCTGCCTAATTTTCTGCCTGCTTCCTGCAGCGCCAATTTCATTTCTTTAATTATCTCTGGATAGTGCGCTATTGCTTCTTTTGCTTCTGATGTGAACGACGGCCAGACTGAAACAAGTGAAATAACTAATGTCAATGGTCCTTGTGGCAGTGCTCCTTGGCTTTGGCTGAGTCCGTATGGCCTCCAGTTTGTCTGGATGACTGATTTGCTGCTTGCGCACGCTCCTTGTTGGTACAATAATGGGACTCTGTTCGCAAATCTAAGTAATCTGATGGGTTGATCTGCTGGCTGAGATCCTCCATATGCCAATGCTACTTCAATTACGAATGGAATTCCTTTGTAAACGTCAGGCGACCTTGACACTGCAGTGTAAAATTCTGCTGAAACTTCTTTTCTGAGTCCTTTCTCAAGTAAATCTTCGCCGATTGGCACAATGCAGTCAGTGCTTGGTGAGATGATTTTGGTGTTTTTGATGCCTTCAACGAGTTTTTCAACGTGCGGAAGTTGCAATTCTCCTGGCTTCATGGTCGTAAACAGACCTGCCTTGTCGCAAATTTCTTTTGCCGTCTGCGGTCCAACTCTGGAAAATTCCTGCGTCAAGAAACTCTGTAATGTCCTGCATTCTGTGTTCTTGAGCATCTTTAGCATTATGCCTAATTCTACACCGTATGGGTGTGGCTTAATCTCAGTTGGCTCTTTTGGCAGTTTATCAGATGCCCGTGGGAAAACCAGTTGTTCTGCTTTCGGGTTAGTGTAAACAAAAGTTGCGTGCGGATTCGCAATTGCAGTCTGTTTTAAATAAGAATCAACAGATTGGTCTCCTTTCTGGTACGCGGCATCTATATCCAGTTCTATTTTGACGCCGTGTTCTTTTTTCCAGTTCACTTCTTCATCTTTGATAATTTCTGGCTCGTTTTTCTGTGTGTCGATGTGCAATTCATAGTAATGTGCTGGGTCTTTCGGGTCTATTCTGCTCCAAATCTTTGCCGGCCTTCCGGTTGTTAATTGTGCATACAAAACTGCTGCTGAAATGCCGATTCCTTGCTGTCCTCTTGCCTGTTTCATTGTGTGGAATTTGCTTCCATACAATAGTTTTGCAAAGATGTTGGGAATTTGTTTCTTGACAATTCCAGGGCCGTTGTCCTCTACAGTTATTCTGTACCGGTCATTGCCCATTTCAACTATCTGAATCTGGATTTCAGGCATCATCTTCGCTTCTTCACAAGCGTCTAAAGAGTTGTCTACTGCTTCTTTTACAACAGTCAGTAAAGCCTTTCTCTTGTTGTCAAATCCGAGAAGATGCCTGTTTCTTTCAAAGAATTCTGCGACAGAAATGTCTTTCTGTTTTTTCGCCAGTTCTTCTGCTACTGGTTTGGCCATATTATTTCTCTGTGTCTCCGGTCTCTTCTTACTT
>CAZNFZ010000153.1:0-4550 GCA_964572665.1 uncultured Methanosarcinales archaeon | reverse complement strand
GTTGGATACTTCTGGAAGCCCGACGATGCTTTTGCAGGACGGCACTGCGTGGAAGTTAACTGTCAGGGAAAAATATGTTTCTGTCATCAAGAAAGTTGTTACAAAAACAGAGTTGCCTAAGGGAATTCTTCAAACATTGGCAGTTGTTGCCTACAAAGTGCCTGTCTTGCAGTCAAAAGTCATCAAGGTCCGTACAAACAAGGCATATGATCATCTGGCGGAGCTTGAAAATTCTGGTTTTATAACGAGAGAAAAACAGGGCAGGTCAAAGCTCATCAAGCTGACTCCAAAATTCTTTGAATATTTTGATATCGACCCGTCAAAGCTCAGGCAGAAGTTTTCAAGCGCAGGCGACGTCGAGAAAGCAATTGAAGCAAAGGAATTGGAAATCGAGCAGCTGGAAGTTGATCAAAGAGCGCAGACAAAAGAGCAGCTTGGCACGGCGCAGATTATTCTGGAAACAGACAAAGGTCATTCAAAGCCGCTTGAAACGTATCCTGTGGTTGAGTTGGTGAAGGAATTAATGCCAACTGGTGTTGAAGTTTTTGAGGAAAAACTGGGTGAGCTTCCAGTTTACGATGTTCCCTTAGAATCCTTGCCTCCTGAAGAGCGTCCAGTTGAAGAACATCCGCATAAAGTGCATCATCACAAGAAACCTCAGCACAAGCATCCGCACGCAGTTCATCATCCAACAGAGCACAAGCCGCGCGAGCATCATGAGAGAGTTGAAGTTTCAGAAACGCCGGCTGAAGAAAAAATCGAGCTGCCTAAAGAAGAGCTGAAAGAAGAAGCTCCTGTTCAATTAACTCCTGAGCAAAAAATTTCCAAGGAAGCCGCTGAAAAAACAAAACACTTGAAAGAGAAAAAGTTTGAGGGCGAGGGTTTGTATCCTAAAGGTATTCCTCCCGAAATGGAAACAAAGATTGAGGAAAAAATCAAGCGCATGTTGTCTGGAGAGCCTGAAGAGGAAAAGAAGGAAGAATGAAGTTCTTATTGAAGTGCCATCATTGTGGCAACCAAATGTTGTACGAATCGCGGACAAATTTGGTTGGAGACAAGTCCAAAAAGTGTGTTTATTGCGGGAAAAATTTTGTTATTAGAACGGCGATTTTAAAGCAAAATACTAAATAATTCTCCATATAGAAAATAATAACCATTATAAAGCCCTAAAAACTCCTTCTTTATCGTCGATAAACCATTCTTTATGACTGACGCAAAAGCAGAGCCAAAACCAGAGAAAATTATCCCTCGGATTATCGAGCAGGAGATGAAGACTGCTTACTTGGATTACTCTATGTCTGTCATTGTTGGCAGAGCTCTACCAGACGTTAGAGACGGCCTGAAACCAGTTCACAGAAGAGTTCTTTTCGCAATGTATGACATGGGTATGTTGCACACCAAGCCAACAAAGAAGTCCGCAAGAATTGTTGGAGAAGTGCTGGGTAAGTATCACCCCCATGGCGACACTGCTGTCTACGACGCAATGGTTCGTTTAGCGCAGGACTTCTCACTCCGTTACCCATTAGTTCAGGGTCAAGGAAATTTTGGCAGCGTAGACGGGGATCGTGCTGCAGCAATGCGTTACACTGAAGCACGCTTGAACAAGCTCGCTGAAGAAATTTTGCAGGACATTGACAAGGAAACAGTTCAATTTGTTCCCAACTTTGACGCGTCACTGCAAGAACCTTCTGTCCTGCCGGCTAAAATTCCTAATCTGTTGGTAAACGGCAGTTCAGGCATTGCGGTTGGCATGGCAACCAACATTCCGCCGCATAACATGTCTGAAGTCTGCGAAGGCATTATACAAACAATTGACAATCCTGATATTGACGCAATGACTTTGATGCAGACCATCAAGGCTCCTGATTTCCCGACTGGGGGCATTATTACAGGTACATCAGGTTTGCGGGAAGCGTACAAAACAGGCCGTGGTAAAATTGTTGTGCGTGCAAAAACAGAAATTGAGGAAGCAAAAAACAGGACGCGCATCATTGTTAGAGAAATTCCTTACATGGTCAACAAGGCGGAAATGATTGAAGCAATTGCCGACCTTGTCCGTGACAAGAAAGTGCAGGGCATTGCAGATTTGCGTGATGAGTCCGACAGGGATGGAATGCGTATTGTTTTTGATTTAAAGCAAGGCGCAAATTCAGACGTTGTTCTCAACCAGCTTTTCGCGCATAGCCGTATGCAGGAAACGTTCGGCATTAACATGCTCGCGCTTGTTGATAATCAGCCGCGTATTCTTTCTCTGAAAAATATAATCGATGAATACATTCTTTATCGACGTTCTATTGTAAGGAAGCGCACCGAGTTTGACCTTAGACAGTCAGAAGACCGTGCGCATTTGCTTGAAGGACTTATTGTTGCATTAAACCATATTGATGCGGTTGTGCAGTTGATCAAGCGGTCAAAATCAGCTGATGAAGCTAAGAAAAGCTTGATGGAAGATTACGAGCTGACAGAAAAGCAGGCCCAGGCAATTCTCGACATGACTTTGCGCCGCTTGACCAGTCTTGAGCAGGACAAAATCCGCGCAGAACACACGGACTTGCTAAGGCTTATCAAGGATTTGAAAGACATTCTTGCCTCTGAACAGAAAATTCTTGGCATTATCAAGGCAGAATTGCTTGAGTTGAAAGAAAAATACGGTGATAAGAGACGCACTCAGATTATTGAGTCAGAAATGATAGCGCTCGAGGAAGAATCCCTTATCAAGCCGGAAGATGACGTCATCACAATCACGCATGCTGGTTATGTCAAGCGCCTGCCTATGGACACTTATAAACAGCAGCGCCGTGGCGGCAAGGGAATTATTGCAGCAGAAGCAAAGGAAGAGGACTTTATTGAAAACTTGTTTGTAGCAAACACGCGTGATCATATTCTTTTCTTTACTAGTTTGGGCAAAGTGCATTGGATTAAGGTTTATCAACTGCCTGAAGCAGGCAGGTATGCAAAAGGCACTGCAATCGTCAATTTGTTGCAGCTTGACCAGGGCGAGAAAGTCACTGCCTTTATTCCAGTCAAGCAATTCGAGGAAAACAAGTTCCTTTTCATGGTCACGGCAAATGGCATCATCAAGAAAACATCGCTTGCTGAGTTTAGCAATCCAAGAAAGGGCGGTATTATTGCGCTCAACCTTGAGCCAAAGGATGAGCTCAAGAGTGTTATGCTCACTGATGGTAATCAGCAAATCATTATTGCCACAAAGCAGGGCAATGCAGTAAAGTTCCATGAAAGTGATGTGCGCTCAATGGGCAGGACTGCAACCGGCGTCATCGGCATCCGCCTGAGAGACGACCAGGTTATTGGTGCAACCATTGCAGATGACAAACTCTCATTAGTTACAATTACTGAGAACGGCTATGGAAAGCGTTCTCCAATTTCTGACTATCGTCTTATCAACCGTGGCGGTGTTGGAGTTATCAACATAAAAATCACTGAAAAGAACGGCGCAGTCGTTGGAATTGCAACTGTTACTGACAGCGACGAGCTTATGCTTATTTCTCAGAACGGCGTTCTTATTCGTACGCCAGTTACTGGCATCAGCGTTATTGGAAGAAACACGCAAGGCGTTCGCGTGATGCGTTTGGACGATAAAGACAAAGTTATCAGCTTGGCAAAGATTGCTCCGGAAGAATGAACGGGCTTGTTCTGACGCACATCGGCATTGAGGATGTCGGTGCAGATGAAATTGTAAAGCTTATTTCTGCTACAGATATTAAAACAGACAAGGGTAAAATCTTTTTTTCTTGTAAATCGGAGCAGGACTTGGTTGATTTGTGTTATCACGGCAGGACTTTTACAAGAGTAGTTCTCGTTTTATCGGCAGGCACTATGAAAGAGATGCCTGATGAGTCTCTTTTGAAAGGTTTCAAGCAGTTTATTGACAAAACTGCTGTTGTGAAATGTGAGCGCACTGGAAAGCACGATTTCACTTCATTTGATGTCGAACAAGTTCTGAACAGCGCTCTCGTGAAATTATATGGCGTTCAGATTGATCACAAAAACCCGCAAACAACTTTTTTCCTGCTTATTGAAGATGAAAAATATTATCTCGGTGTTGATTTTGCCGGCATTGATCTTGGCCGCCGTGATTACAGAATTTTTCTTGGCACTGATGCCCTGAAAGGTAACATTGCTGCAGCATTGCTCAGTATTGCTGGATACGACCCCAAGCATGCGCTTCTTGACCCGTTCTGCCGTCATGGCATTATTCCTATTGAAGCAGCCATTTACGCAACAAACACGTCTCCGCATAAGTTTGCAAAAGAAAAGCTCGCTTTTTCCAAGCTTCCAAATTTCAAATTTTCTTTGAAGGATAAGGAAACTGAATTCAAAGGTACAATTATTTCAATGGACGATAATTTCAAGCACGTTTCTGCTGCTCAAAAGAACGCGAAAATTGCTGGAGTCGTTAAATCAATTGAGTTCAGCCGCGCTGATATGCAGTGGCTTGACGCGAAGTTCGGGAAAAACTTCCTTGACCGCATTATTGCTCTTCCAGTTCAGCCCGGGCGAAGCATTGCTGAAAAGATCGTCGAGAAAAT
>CAZNFZ010000152.1:0-4892 GCA_964572665.1 uncultured Methanosarcinales archaeon | reverse complement strand
AGTGGAAAGCAGATTTCTCCAACTGCTAAATCGTGCAAGTGGCCGTGGGGTAGATATTGCAATAAGCGCGCAATTGAATCGGATGACATTTCTATTGTTCCAAATGTTGGCCCGATGTTGAAGAAAAAACTGAATTCTGCTGGCATTATGACTGTTAAACAGCTTGCCACTCAGCCTATCGAGCTGGACATTCCAGATCCAACGCTGAAAAAAATTAAACTGTACGCGCAGGCGTGGGTTGACAAAAAGCCGATTGTGTTGTCGAAGCCTAAATTGCCAAAGGCAGAGACTGAATTGTTCCTGGACTTTGAAGGTACTGACGAATTAGAAACAGAAGAGGGCATGGTTAAGACCGACTATCTTATCGGATTATTAGTCAAGAACAAGGAAGCTCATTTCCGTCCGTTTGTTGCAGAAGCTTTGACTGATGAGGGCAGAATACTGCATGAGTTCTTAGCGTACATGAAGAACTTTCCTGACGCGCCCATCTATCATTACGGCTCGTATGAAAGAACTCATATGGCAGCGTTAGGACAAAAATACAAGGTTGATGTTTCTTACATACTCAAAAACATGGTTGACATTTTGTCTGTTGTGAAAAAATCAGTTATTTTTCCAACAATGACGATGTCTTTGAAGGAAATAAGCAAGTTTTTGGGCTTCAAATACAGAGGAATGGCTGACGCGCAGGAGAGTATTGTGCTTTACTTGAATTTTCTGGATACAAAAGAGCGTGAGTTGCTGCAGAGAATTCTTGATTATAATGAGGATGACGTCAGGGCGACAATGCTTGTGAAAGATTATTTGTCAGCATTGTGACGCAAACTTATTACTTCGTACACAATCAGCGGTTTTTCTTTGCCTTTTACTTTGATCGGTTCTAGTTTTTTCACTTCTATTTTGTCTTTTACTAGTTTGTAAGTTGATTCTGTTATCATTATTTGTCCGCCGCTTGCTGTTCCGCTCAGTCGTGATGATGTGTTTATTGTGTCGCCAATCGCAGTAAATTCTTGGCGTTGTGCGCTGCCCATGTTTCCTACAACTGCGGGTCCTGAACAGATTCCGATTCCTAGATTAATTGGGGGTATGCCTTTTTTGTGCTGTGTTTTGAGTCTTTCTTGGATTGCAAGTGCGCACTTTACGGCATTGTAAGCGTGGTCTTTATCTGGGAGAGGCGACCCCCAGAGCGCGAAGAGCGCATCCCCCACATATTTGTCAAGTGTTCCATTGTGGGCGAAGATTGAGTCGGTCATGTCGCCGAAATAGTGGTTTAGGAATGTGATGACTTGGTGGGGCGTCATTTTTTCAGACATTGCCGTAAAGCCTCTGATGTCCGCAAACATTGATGTTACTTCTCTTTCTGTTCCGCCGAGCTCGATTGATTTCTCGCTTTTCAGCAAGTGGTCAACAACGTCTTTTGAGACATACTTGCCGAACAGTCCTAAAATGTATTTTTTGTTTTTATTTTCGTGCGCCGCAATGTAGCTGATGGTTGTTAGAGAAGTCGCGAGCACTGTTAAACTTGGATATACTAAGTTTAGGATTGTTCCTCTTTTGAACATTATGCTTGCGGCAATGAAATAACCGATCAGAATTATGATAAGTATCGGCGCGCTGTAACGGATTTTGAGGGTTGAATACAACAGTCCGCTTATGATTGAAATTATGAGTATTGTAATCGCCAGCGAAGTGAAAGTTTGTTGATTGAGATATTGCTTTGTAAGTATTGTTTGCACCGCGTGTGCGTGGATTTCAACTCCAGGCATTCTCTGGTTTTGTGATGTTGGCACGAAATAGTCGTCGTGCAGATCTGGTGCTGTTGCTCCAATAAACACTATGGAATTTTCGAATTCTGAAGGGTTTACCTTACCCGTTATGACGTCCGCAACTGGATAAACTCTGTAGCTTCCTGGCGATCCTGCGAAGTTTATGAGCATTTTTTGCTTAGGCACCGTAATTTCTCTGCCGACATATTTCTGCGCCACTGCCAGCGCTAGGCTGTTCGTGCCGAATAGAGTTACTGGTATGCTTCTGCTAACTCCTCCTTGGTCTGTGTAAATGTTTATGAGCGCTGTTTCAACTCCAGCTAATGCTGGAACTGGCACCATCTCAATTTTTCTGGCGAAATCGTATTCGCGGGCGATAATTACATTGGGGTTCTGCCGCATCGCTTCTCCGAGCGCATAATCATCTTGTGTCGATTCAAAAAAAGCAATATCAAAAGCTACAACGCGGGCAGATCGTGTTGAATTCAGTAGTTTTGCCCATACTGTTCTCTGCCATGGCCATCTGCCAATTTCCTGCAAACTTTTATCGTCAATTGCTATTATCTTGATGTCTTGCAGCGCCAGCTTGCCGCCATAGAGCACGTCAGTCAAGCTTAAATTCCAAGTGTAGAAAAAACCGAAATAACAGAGAATAATAAGAATCAGTCCTGTGGAAATTGAAACAACATGTGCCAGTTTCATTTCTGTGCGCGTGCTGTTGCGCGTTTGATTTCCTTGGTGAGCAAGTATGTGCGTTTTGCCCGTGGTTTCATAAGTGCGGGAGCGCTGTCGTAAAGCTCGTCTTCACTTTGCCTGCCTTCGTCAACTTCATTCAAGGTTTGTTCCATTTGCTGTTCGGTGTATCCTTTTTTTTCGGCCATTTTGAGTATGCGGCCGTGTTTTTTAATTTCACGCGCTCTGATCTTTTTCAGCACTTTGACTTCCATACCTGCGAACTTCTGCATTTTTGCAAAGTCCGCGTCTATCATATCTTCTTCCTGCATGGTATCAGCCATAGCTTTCTTTTTTGCGCGGACGTGCATTTTTTTCTTGTCTGCCTTATTTTCGTATTCCACATCGCCATCAGCGACATCGAGCTGGACATCGTTAAGCATGAATTCTGTGCCTCTTACTGTAGCCACTGTTGATGGTGTCTCAATTGAAAATTCTGAAATGCCTGAAATCTTTGTTATTTTGTTCCACGTTTCGCCCGCTGTTTGTGAAAGTTTAATTGACCTGCCAGTAATTGAGTCTAGTTTGATTTCCGTGTTCGGCTGCAAATGCACGATTTCTCCTTCTTGCAAGACAACAGTTGCTTCTCCAGTTGCAGTTTTGATTTGTGCGCCTTGTTTAAGCTCCATTTCGTCTGTTGCTGTCTGCCAGCCGCTGCCCGTGTTAACTTGCACGTCGCCGCTTTCTATGTATAGTATGGCCGCTGAGACTGAAGGTGGTGCTAACAAAAAGTAGCCAACGCCTGCAAGTACTAGAACGGCAATAATAACCCCAATAACCCATTTCTTCATACAATGAAGAATTCAAACTTAGTTTAAAAACGTTTGTGGCGAAACGATTATAAAGAGGCGCGAAGGGCGTTTAATGTAATAGGAACTATGAACGAATAAGATTCAAAGGTTTCTACTAAAGAGTGGTTAAAATGACGCAAGGTTTAAAAGGCACGAATGGTTCATCTGCAATAATGGGGGCTCAGATTACCATTTCAGAAATTGGGAAACTTACAACTCAGGAGATAGACCTATTACCTACAGAAAAGGTCAGGGAAGCTGCAATTGAGCTTTTGAAGCTGCGCGCAAAGCAAATTGAACACGCCTTGCCGTTGATTCCGCGCGAGTACACCGAGTCACTTTTAGCTAAGTGCATAGATTATAGCCAACAAATCGAGGCGTCCAAGATGCAGCCCGGTCTAGATGTTACACAAATTATTGAAAATTTCATAGAAATTGGCATCCGCGCCCGCAGGCAGTCAATCGACAAGTTAGATCCGGAGCAAACTAACAAGTTGCTTACAGACTACTTGAACACAACAACCAACATGCAGCAGAAAGCGATTGCTGAAACCGACCCGCAACAGCTCAAGATTATTCTGAAAGGTTTTGCACACCAATTTGGAAGCGCAAAAGGGATCGATGAGCTTGAACACGACGCAGTTATGAAAATGCCTGTTAACGAGCTTCGCGCGCTACTGATAGCTCGAACTGGAAAGTCTGCATTCTTTTACCGCCAATTTGTAGGAGAAGAGTATCACGCGCCTGCCATGATTGCAAAATATGGAAATGCCGAAACAGCGTTGAAAAAAGTCATGGGATATTTGTGGACATTGGAAAGCCTGATTGAAAAAGAGAACTTTCCTGATGTTCCAGTTGACTGGGATCCCATCATGCACACTACAATCGCATTGCTGAGAAGAAAATGGGTACAGTCTGTGCAATTGGAAGCAAGATTTGAGGCATCATTACAGGCACAGGTCACCAAGATTGCATCTGAAATGTACAACATCCGTCCTGATCTCGTAAAACACGCAAAGAAGATTGTCGAGTACAAAAAGCAAGTTGACGATTTAAGCAAAATATTGCAAGTTCTGGGTGAAAAGCACGTAACTGAAACAAAAGACAAAAATGAAAGAATTAAGCAACTAGACGAAGCAAAGAAGCACTTGGAAAAAGAAATATTTGATTACAAGGCAAAAGAGATTCAAGCAAAGACTGCGTTTGACAAACAACTTGACGATCTCACAAACGAATCGAATCTCATTAAAGTGAAGCTCGCCGATAGTATTCCAAAGACTCAATATGATGACTTGCATACTGATTTCGAGACTGCAACTACTGAAATAAAAAAACAAGAAACGGAATTGAACTTGGCAAATAAAGAAAACTTCAAACTTGCTGATAAAGTCATGTCTTTGGAAACCGATGTTGAAAAAGAAAGAACTGACAAGGAAATATATCAGAATCAAAATATCAAAGGCCGAAGGGCATATGATGATAAGGAAATGGAGCTCACTCAGGAGCGCGAGATAGTAAAAGCCGAGCGCGGCAAGGTGGATGCAGCGCGCACAAAGGCAGACAAGCTTGAGAAAAAATTGAACAACATCAATAAAAAATGGGG
>CAZNFZ010000151.1:0-4822 GCA_964572665.1 uncultured Methanosarcinales archaeon | reverse complement strand
TCGTAATCTATTTTCATTCCTTTATTTTTTGATTCTATCATGCTTTGTTCCAAGAAATATTGTCTTCCGTTTCCATTAAACGAAAGATGCTTTTCAAACAGCCATTGAACTGAGTCTGCAAAGCTTTTGCTTAATCCAAAGAATGAGTGAAGTGAGTAATGTAAACGATGACCATCCTCTTTATTTTCTATGCTTGCCGATAAAGAGAAAGTCTTGACTTCAAGTTTAGTGTTAAAATTCCTGTTGGTAAAGAATTCGTACGCTGAAACGAGGTTGCCGAAATGTGTTGTTCTCCATTTGAAAGGCTTGATGGCAAGATATTCTTTTTGGGCGTATCTTATTCCCAGGCTGTCAAAAAGTTCTCTAATTTGTGCAGCATCTATCCAGTTTGCTTTTTCTGGGAGGGAAACGTCTACAAATCCCCAATTAAATGGCGCTTCTATTTTGACATAAGCTGGCTTTTCTGACTGCAATTTCTCAAGAGTCCAACCTTTTATACTCTGTCTTGCGTCAATTTCGTATCTTTTGTCCGGAATACTTATCAGCAAATTTGTGAGAGTATTTGTTGAAATCTTATCTTCGTAGTACATGCTGGCGCTTAGAAATTTTGGTTTGCCGTTTCTAAATGATGAATGAAGAAATATTTCGTGCGGGTCTGTTGGTTTGAATCCTGTTTTTGATGTGAGAACTATTCGTTCAATTCCAGATTGTTTTTCTGAGGCGGTTTTCAGTCCTTTAACCGCAATGTCATAGAACGTGTCGTCCGCTGTTGTCTCAATGGGCAGGTTGTCCATTTTCATTGAGAATAACAACATATTAAAATGGCTTGCGGAAGGGTTAAAAATGCCTAATTAACTGAGTGCCTCAAGAACTTCTTTTGCGTGCCCATCTGGGCTAACGCCATACCATATCTTGGCAATTTTGCCTTTCGGATCAATCAAGAATGTGCTTCTGTGTGTTCCCATATATTCTCTGCCCATGAACTTTTTGAGCATCCATACACCGTATTTTTGGTTGACTTTTGTGTCTTCGTCAGAAAGCAGCATTATTGTCAACTTCTTTCCGTCAATAAATTTCTGGTGTGCTTTGCAGTTGTCTTTGCTTATGCCGAGTATGACTGCGTTTTTCTTTTCAAAGTTTTTCTTCAATGCAGTAAAATCGAGTGCTTCTATTGTGCAGCCAGGAGTGTTGTCTTTTGGATAAAAGTACAAAACAATCCATTTACCTTTGAAGTCTTTAAGAGAAACTTCTTTTCCACTCGCGTCTTTCAAGACAAAGTCCGGCGCGCTGTTACCTTCTTTTAGAGTTTTCATTGTGTTATTCTTGGTTTAAGAACGTCTTCTAGTTCTTGAATGTTTTGGCATTGTGCAAGTTTTTGCCGCAAATCACTGCCGCCCACTATTCCTTTTGTGAACTGTATTGAGTGGCCTTTAATTTCATTGAATTGCATATTGTGTTTCTTGGCTAATTCAAGATACTCAAAGAATAAAGCGATTGGGTTTGCTTTCTCGTATTTTCCGGTTTTCAGATAATCGTCAATTTGTTTGAAAATATACGGGTTGCCGATTGCGCCGCGTGCTATCATTATAGCATCAACGCCGCTTTCTTCAAGCCTTTGCTTAAATTGTTCTGGGGTAAAGACGTCTCCATTGCCAATAACTGGAATTTTTACTGCCTGCTTGACTTGTTTGATGACATCCCAGTTTGCAGTGCCTGAATATCCTTGTTGCTGCGTTCTACCGTGGATGGCAATTGCTGCTGCTCCTGCAGCTTCAACCAGTTTTGCAACTTCCACTGCATTGATGTTCTGGTCGTCAATTCCAATTCTGATCTTAACGGTCACAGGCTTTTTAACTGCCGCGACAAGTTTGCTGATAAAGCGTGCAATCTTTTCTGGCTGCCTGAGCATTTCACTTCCCGCTCCTGTCTTGATGACTTTCCACGCTGGACAGCCGCAATTTACATCTATCACATCAAATTTTCCTTCAAGCTCTTGCGCTGCCTTGACAACATCTTCTTCATTATGCCCGAATAATTGTACTGCAACTGGGTTTTCAACAGGGTTTGTTTCAACCATTCGCCATGCTACTTTGTTTCCGCGCACTAAAGAAGTTCCGCTGACGAATTCAGTGTATGTTATTGCCGCTCCATATTTTTTGGCCAGTGTCCTGAAAGCAACATCAGTAACGCCAGACATCGGAGAAAGTACTGCTTTTCCGCTAAGTGTTGGAAATTTCATTGGCGTACCGCTAGTATAACCGGCGCTATGGCGCAGGCGACTTCAAGCGCACTCATGCAATCAGTATTGTATATCACGTCAGCAAGTGGCATGATTCGTTCGAGCTCGTATAATTTTTGAGTTGCAAGTATTTGTTTTGACATTTCAGTTCTTCCTTTAGGGTCAATATCACATCCAGCTTCTAAGCGGCGTTTAAGTTGTGCTTCAAATGCGCATTTCAAGCCGACAATGTAAACGCCTTTTTCTTTCATATATTTGACATTTTCCACCGTTGCAACGCCGTCAAACACTCCGATTTTGCCTTCAGGAACTGATGCGAAAGCGATTTCACCCGCTACATTTGGCCCATAGCGCTTGAAAACATTGCTGGCGAACACGTCCATTTCTGCTCTTTTGAATTTAAGTTCTTGTGCGTCAAGGTTTGAAAGAACTGCATCGATATATTCCTGTCTCGAATAAGTTAGTAAATCTGGATGTGACAAATGTTGCAGTGCCATTGGTATGCGGACAGCATAGCGTGACATGTAAACGTACTCAGAATCATTCAAATGTTCGCAGAGCTCTTTAGACGCGTTGGTTTTACCCGCTCCAGGTCCCCCAATCAATGCTACGTGCATACACAGAATTTCCTATAGGGCGTTTATAAGGCTTTCGTCGTCTATCGAACAGGTTTCCGCTCTGCTTCGCGGAGTTCGATCTTCTCTACCATTATCTCGTACAAGTCTGGTTCTATCTTAAGAATGTCTTTCAAAGTGACTAAGCCAACAAATTTTCCTTCGTGCATTACTGGAAGGTGTCTTATGTTGTAATCTCGCATTATGCGCAGTGCTTCAAATATGTCTTCATCAGGTGTTGTTGTCGTAAGGTTTGTTTCCATTACTTCCTTGACTTTCTTTAGTGCAGTGTTGCCTGTACCCGCAACTCCTTTTCTGACAATGTCTTGTTCTGTAAGAATGCCTATAACAGAGTCTGCTTCTTTAACTAGCAGCGAGCCAACGTGTTCTTTCGCCATTATTTTTGCCGCTTCGCGCAGCGTTTTGTCTGGAGAAATCATGACTGGCTCACGCGTCATTGCATCCGCAACTGTAAACCCTGTGCTAACTCTGTACATAGTAGACTTTGATGTCTTTCAAGTTTATTAATATTGTGAACGACGAGAAAGGAGTGAATTAAACTACTTCAAAATCAAACGTTTTTTCAACGCTGCCAGCCGGATAGAAGCGTTTGCAGTACCCGTTTTTGTCTGCGCAGGCAACAGTTACTTTGAGTGTGTACGTTCCAGGATTCGGAAGCAAGAGCTGGATAAGCCATTTGCTGTTTTCGTAGTTTTCCTTCATTTCTGATATTAGGCCGCGGTGGTCGTCAAGAAAGAACGCGACTTCAAACTGTTCTCCGTTAGTAACTGGTGTTCTGTCGCCTTCCAGAATAGAGATGTAATGATAAGAAGTTATATTTGATGTTATTTTTTTAAGTTTGTCCGGGAAGTTTATAGTGATTGAGCTCCAGGAATTTTTCTCTGGAGCAAGAGTGGGCTGCAAGGTTGGAATCGTAACTACAGTCGTATTTGTTATGTTTGTTATATTGGAAGTTGCATTTATCTTGGGAACAATAACAGTGCTAATAGTTGGTGTGGCAGTTTCAGTAATATTTTGAGTTGGTGGAGCAATGTCGGGAACTTGTGTAGGTATAGAAGTTGGTGCAACCTTTGATACGACAGGAGTTTCGTGCGGTCTGAACTCTGTTATTAATGCAAATATAACACCTATGAGCAGGAGAACGCCTATGATGATGCCTGCAATCTTGTATATTGGAAGGGATTCTTTTAATTCTTCCTTGAACTCCTTTTCTGACTCCATAAATACGAGTTGTATCAGGGTGTCTTATAAGATTACTGGTAGGGAATCATATAAGTACTTCGTAGTCCTTGCCAAAGAAGCGTTTTAAGCTCTCGAACAGTGGTTCTTTCAGAGTAACCCGTACAGGCACCATTTTGGCTAATGCCTGTTCATATTCTTCTGGAGTGCACGGTCCTGTGTTGCCTAAGCTGCCGTCTGCATTGACTGGCGCTTTTTCCATGACTCTGTCTGCATTGTCCAGGTCTCGTACGATGAATGCAGTGTTTCCAAGCAGTGTTATCTCTCCGTACTTTTGGCCGTGTTTTACTCTGACTCTTGCTCGTTCAAGCTCGTGTGCTTTCTTGCGATGCATATGATCTATCAAGAAACGGATGAGTTCGCCGCTGTCTTTTTGCACTTTGTCAACTTCTGACTTGCTTAATTTTCCATTGTCATAGTCTGCTTTTGCTTTGATGAGGTCGTGCAGTGTTCTGAGGAATTTTGCAGGTATTTTTCCTGTTGAAATTAATTTTTCCTCGAATACCTTGGCGATTTCTCCTTCCCGCGCAGTTTCAACGCCCTCGAGTTTGAGCACGTCTCGCAAAATTGTCTGCATGGTGTCGTACACATGTAGCATGCTTTCTTCTTCTTTTAATTTTTCAATCTGCGTGAAGAGTCTTTTCAGTCTTTTTGTGTACTTTTCAGAATCTTCGAGTAATTTGTCGATTTCTTTGCCAGTGATGTCTTT
>CAZNFZ010000150.1:0-4089 GCA_964572665.1 uncultured Methanosarcinales archaeon | reverse complement strand
ATTTCTTCTGGAGACAGAGGTGTTGCGCCGCCTTTTTGCATCGCGCAAATCATTCCTTTCTCAGTAACTGCTACAGTCAGGCGCGCTTCGATTGCATTTTCTTCCTCTGAAAGCGCGTCTACAAAGAATTGGTCGCCGACTTTGATGACAGTTACTTCTACTGGTTCTTTGCTTAACGGAAGTCCTTCTTTGGTTTTTTCCGCGTCATAATCAACGATATTGTTCTCGTCCAGCTTGGGCATTTTTGTGTTTTTGAGTGCCGCAAGTGCTGCAAGGCAAGCCGCGTCCTGCAGCCCGCCTTCGTCATTGATAGTACAGATGTCAATGCTGACGCTCCATACTTTTTCGCCTGGTGAAATCACGAGCTTGTGCACGTCGATTGACTTGCTTTCTCTGATTGCGCGGTCCACGACTCGTGCGAGTTCAGTTGCCTGTTCGCCAGGTGGTCCTGTTTCAAATGCAGGGTTGCTCAATGGCAGTAATTCCGCGTTGACCATCAGGTTGCCTTGGTTTGGTGTGTCTGGATAAGGCTTGCCTGTTTCCAGTTTTACTCCAGCCATGACTTCAGTGCCGCCTATTTTGACAATGGCGCTTCCTTCGGCGCTTGCTGATACGCCGTACTGCACTGTTATTGGCCTGTATTCCAGGTTTTTTCTGCCGTCAAAGCGTATGTTTTTTTGCAATGCTCTGATCAAGTGTATTTTTAGATCTTGGTTCATTTTAATTCCTCTTGAAGCGTGCTTTCAACGCTGCTTTTTGCACTTCGTAGATTTTTTTACACGCTTCTTTTGCTTTGGCGACGCACTGGTTGATTTGTTCTCTTGTTACTTCGCCGTCCATTTGCATCAGGGTTACTTTGCCTGAGTTTGGCAGTACTGCGATTGGCAGGTCTGCTCCGTCTTCGTGCGAGTCTTCGAAGTAGTTTAAGTCTACAACTACTTTGTCCTCGACGCGTCCAGTTGCTACCGCGCAGACCATGTCTTTCATTTCAAGTCCTGCATCTGCCAGCGCCATTGCTGCCGCGCAGATTGCCGCACATCTTGTTCCTGCGTCAGTCTGGGGCAATTCTACAAACACGTCAACGACTGCATTTGAATACTCTTTCAAGTCAAGGACTGGAAGCAGGGCATTTTGAATTACCATGCTGATTTCCTTGCTTCGCCTGCCTCCTCCTGGCCTGACTCTTTCGCCGTGGCCTGAGAATGGCATCATATTATAGTGGACACGCAAAATGCCAGTTTCTGGATTCTGCATGAACTTCGGGTGTAAGTCTCTAGGACCATACACTGCGCAGTATGCCATTGTTTTTCCAATCTGGAACATTGCGCTTCCATCAGCGCGCGGGATAATTCCTACTTTTGCGCTCATTGGTCTTAGCTCGTCCATTCCTCTTCCGTCAATTCGTTTTGTGTAGCTCATTGTGATCCCTCAAAGTGGTGCGGGTGTCTTGGTGCTTCTTCAGAAGGTGCTTCTTGTGGCTGGGCCTGTGGGCTTACTTTTACGCCTGTTTCTTTTTCAAGCCAGATTGCCATTCTATCTGTTAAGCCGCCAAGGTGCGCTTCTTCTTCTATCTTCTTGATTGCCTTGACTGCAGTAACTTCTCCTTGTGGTTCGCCGTCAAGCCATATCCAGCCGTTTTGTCCGACAATGATATTGCAGCCGGTTGCTTGTTTTATCATGCCGACCATGCTGCCGTCTTTGCCGATGATGCGCGGGACTTTTTGTGAGTTTACCTCAATTATCCTGCCGCCTCGAAGCTTGCGCATGCCTGGTCCTTTCATGGAAACGTCTATCAGTTTTTGGCTGGTGACGTTCACGATCTGGCAGACGATATAGTCGCCAAGGCCAAAGTATTGTGTCAGATCTGCTCCTCTGGGAATAAACTCAGAAGTCGCGTCTTTGAGCGTCATGACTGCGGAGTATGGGGAATTTATTTCCATTCTCCAGCCCATCATCAGAACGTCGAAGACTTTGCCGATTATTCTATCTTTGAGCTTTGGAATGTACTTGCCGGAGAGTGGGATCAACTTTATGACCTTACCCTCCACACTTACCATTCCTAATCTTTGGGCTAATATTTTGTCGCTTTCGCGATAGGCTCCTTTGCCCGGGAGGAAACTCATGCCTGTGGCGATGGTTTCTCCAGGAACCACTATTTCTTTGTCTTGTACTAATATTTCTTCATTCATGTTGCTTCACCTTTGGTAGTAACGTGAGTTGTTTGCGCATGTCCGTGTGTTAGGCTGTTTAGCTTGTCGTAAAATTCTGTTTCCAAGCCGCCTGGAATTTCAATTTTTCCGTTCCACGAGCCGTCGCTTTCCCAGCGTTCTTTCAATATTTTGCCGAATGCTTTTATTATTGGATGCACTTTGTGTGCGTATTCTGCCGGCACAACAACGTCAAGTTCTTTCATGACTAATTTAATGGGAAGTATTGGCCTTAATGCTTTCAGTATGTCAGGCACTTGCAGTTCTGCTGCCTTGTATTCGTCTATTCTTACTTTTGCTTGTTCAATTGCTGCTTCAATTCGCGGTAATGGGTGAGGCGCATTCGTGCGCGGATCAACACCTTGCTTATGGACGATGTCAATTATTCGTTTTCTTTTCTGTTCCATCAATCGCTCGCGGTATTCAGCTGTAACTTGAATGTCGCCTTTGATGATTATTTGCTTGGCAACTTCAAGAGGGTCAGTTGTTCCAAATAATGTCTGCATTCTCTGCTCGCTCGCAAGAAGTCCTTTTTTGACGTCAGAATAAATTTTAGGATACACTAAGGCATCATGTATGTTGGTCTCCGGGTGGTGTCTGAAGTAGACTGCCTGGTCCGGGTTTATCACTATTTCAAACATTTCTGAACCTTTTCTGAGCCGTGCGAGATTTATTTTTTCACTCATATTATTACTTCTTCTTCACTTCACGGAGGAGTTTTTCGAGCTTGTCTTTCTTGACTTTGACAAACTTTTTATCAGCAGTTGTAATATACGCTGCATCTACTCTGTCTACGTTGAAGTTTTTGTCTAATATTCTGTTCAAAGCGTCAACTGCTAATTTGAGGCCTTCTTCAATGGTCATTTTGTCATTGAATTCTTTTTCAAGGACTTCCTCAATTTCTGTTTCTCCTTCGCCGATGACGGTTGCTCTGAATTGGAAATAGATTCCTGTCGGGTCTGTTTCAAACAATTTTGGCCCTTCTGAGTCAATGCCTGCCAAAATTATTGAAACGCCAAATGGCCGAAGGCCGCCTGATTGCGTGCAAATTTGTTTCAATGCGCAGATGTCCTTTACAACAGTAACAGTGTCAATTGGCGTGTCGTACGTTACCTTGTGCTGTTGTGCTTTGACTTGTGCTCTTTCGATCAGAACGCGTGCGTCTGATAAAATGCCTGAAGCCGTTGCTGCGATGTGATCGTCAATCTGGAAAATTTTTTCAACGCTTTCCGGAATTACGAGTTTGTCTATAATTCTTTTATCTGAAACAAGCAGTACTCCATCTGCGCATACCATGCCGATGGCCGTGCTTCCTTGCCTGACTGTTTTCTTTGCATATTCAACTTGCAAAAGCCTGCCGTCTGGCGAAAACATCGTAATTGCTCTGTCATATCCCATTAACTGGTGTGGCATTGGTTGCCCGCCCATATCATCGTCTCGTTTCACCATTTTTTACCCTCCAAAATATTTTGCTGTTTTTGCCATGATGCCGCTTGCTCCAAGTGAGCGCACGACTACCGGCTGTTCTTCAATTTCGTTGATAAGCGCAAGTGATGCTTTCATTTCGTCTAAGTTCCTGTGTTCTACTCTTATTAGTCCGCGTTGTTTTTCAGCGTTGTACTTCTCTGGAAATACCCAAATGCCCATCTGCGCAGCCCCCTTAGTGCCTGCAAATGAGAGCGTTGAGCTCCAAATAGCCTTGGAAACCTCTGAAAAAGCCTTTATTCTGCTTTTTGAGATGATTTCAAACGCTAAATACCGTTTCTTTTCCTTTAATGTCGGTAATAATGGTTTTAAACCCTTCATTCGTCCCTTCACCCTATCGCGGGATTATTAGGTGAGAAAAACGTATTTTGTTCGTGTTTTCCCTTTTCTCACTCAA
>CAZNFZ010000149.1:0-2894 GCA_964572665.1 uncultured Methanosarcinales archaeon | reverse complement strand
AGGAATATTATCCTTGTAAGTTTTAATTGTAAAGATTGGCTGACCTTCAAAAATTCTTGCCGCAATGCCGATTGGCTTGCCGTAGTTGTGAGCCATACCAGTAGACAAACGGTCTGCACCAGCACCAGATGCCAATGGGTTTTCACGCAAAATGTGGTGCGGGAAGCATCTCATCTGGAAAAAGTAACCTGTCTTGCCCAATGCGCCTTCCAAAACTCTGTTTGAAGTTTGTCTTGCGCTTTCCAAAGCTGCATCTCTAATCTGAAGATCTGATTTCGCAACCAAGTGAATCTTCACAGTAAAGTTCTCTTGAGTGCCACCTGTGTAACGAGAAATCTTGTTTGCCGGACGAGCAGCTACATAACAGAGCTTCTTGTACTTTGACCATCTTGTGTATGCTCTTTTATGGTCTCTGTAGCAGCAAAACTTTCGCATTCGGGCCATATACTCAAAACCACGAGCACTCCTTTATAAATTTTTCTCATAATGGCTACTATTCGAAGCTTGTACTATTGTTCTATCCCTGATCTAAGACGTTTATAACTGTTCTATACTGCTAATATTCTCAAGAGGCAAGTACCTCAGGAGGCAAAATGCAACACGTTTTAGACGCACCATCAACCAACCACCACTCACAATTTGAGTCAGTTGACGAGACAGTCAAGAGCATTCAACACCAAATAAACGGAATCAACACCGCTTTGAGACAACAGCAAATATACAGAGAACAAGGCGACAATGAGAGCATGCTGAGAATTTACAAAACCGCAGCTGACGCTCTTGACAAAATAGGAGATGTTTACTTTCAAAAAACAAACGAATTGCTTGGAGAACTATGGGAGCGCGCAGGAGCGCAACTAAGAGGAACGCGAAATTACTCAGAGTACTACTGCTGTTTCACGAACGCGATGGCTCGTTACAAGCAAGCCAACAAGCATGAAAAATTTTTGCAGGCTTTCAGAAACCTGTACCACTCATGAAACATTTTATATTATTCATAAACTGGAGGTATGTACAATGACAAAAACAATGAAAATGGGATTAGCTGTTTTGGCAGTTCTTTTGATTGGAGCATCAGCATTGCTGGTTAATGCTATAACCCAACAGCACGCCATAAATGAAGCGGAAGCAAGAGCAATAGCGCAAAGAACCATTCAAGGAGAAATTTCTGAAGTAGAATTTGAGAGCGACGTATACGAAGTAGAAGTGGAGAATGACGGAGTAGCGCAGGAAGTTACAATCAGCGCTCAAACAGGAGAAGTGCTAAGCGTTAAAGAAGATGAAGAGGTCAAGGACGTCCCAATCATCGGAACAGCACTTGAACAAGCAAGCGCAGCTGCACTAGCCCATATCGGCGAAGGCAGAGTAACTGACTCTGAAATTGGCGACGAAGAAGGATACTACGAAATTGAGATAAGGCTGAATAACGGCCGAGAAGCAGACGTCCATCTTGATGAAAAGTTCAAAGTGCTCAGCACGGAATACGACTAGGAACATTTATATTTTTATTTTATTTATTCAACATAACGGGTGATTAACATGAAACAAACCAAAATACTATGTTTAATGATGATGTTATTGCTGTCAGCAGTACCGGTATTCGCTGAAGAAGAGAGCGATGACTGGCAACTATTCGGCCTAGAAGGAGAGAAATTATTCAATCTTGGCAGCGGAATACTCTCAACAGTACTTTTCGTACTTACCTTTATTGCATACCAAAGAACCAAGCAAAGCAGACTATTGTACGTGTCAACCGCATTCTTACTGTTCGCAGTAAAAGGCTATCTGGGAGCGAGCGAATTATTCTTTGAAGAACTACTGTGGATTGACCCAACAGCAGCCGTATTGAATTTCGCGATACTGTTATGCTTCTTTTTCGGAATCATGAAAAAATAGGTGCACAATGCAGTACATGTCCGACAAAGACAAAAAAATACTTGAGCTAGAAACGAGAAAAAAGATCTACTTAGTAATCAAAGAATTCGCCGGAAGCCACTTCAGGGAAATCCAGCGAAAAAGCGGGCTGTCGGTAGGCTCTGTGCAATACCATCTCCATTACCTCGTAAAGAACGGCCTTGTAAAAGAAATCAAAAAAGACAACAATCTCGTGTACTTTCCACGTGAATTCACGGCAGGAAACACTGCCCTTCTTAGCTTTTTGCGACAAGAAAGCATCAGAAAAATTATTCTGTTCATAATGACCAACAAAAACTGCAACCATGAACAAATTGTCAAGTACGCAGGCCTTTCGCCTTCCACAATTTCCTGGCACCTCAAAAAATTGCAGCAGCAAGGCATAATTAAGTCTGAGAAGAAAGGAAGGAAAACATTCTACTGGCTGTCATACGATGAAAAAGAACTGGTAAACCTGTTAATCACCTATCAAGAAAGTTTTGTGGACAAATTAGTGGATAGAATTGTGGAAATGTGGAGTATCCAGTAATCCAAAAATTAAATACCGTCTGCTGTTCAGTTATTGCAAGAAACAAAGTTAATTCTTTTATTTTATTTGTATTGTGCTTTCAGTTTTCTTTTCAAAGTACTGCTTCCTGTCAGCCGGCGTAAACTGCTTTCCAGCTTTCTTCTGATCGTGCTGAATTTCAGAATAAATTTCATTAAAGCGGTCAGCGCTCATTTCATATTGCTTGTTTCCAAATTTGATGGTAAACCTATCTTTCGAATAATTAATGACTTCCTGAGGAACATTCTCAACAGGTGCAATCTGGCTTGAAGGGCGGTAGAAATACAATCCGGCTGCCAGAAGCGCTGCACCAATACCGACCTTAATACCCCATTTTTTATTGATGTTGTTCAATTTTTTCTCAAGCTTGTCTGCCTTTGTGCGCGCTGCATCCACCTTGCCGCGCTCGGCTTTTACTATCTCGCGCTCCTGA
>CAZNFZ010000148.1:0-1768 GCA_964572665.1 uncultured Methanosarcinales archaeon | reverse complement strand
GATCAGGATGAAAGCATTGTTGCAGCATTAAAACCATCAGACAATGTTGCAGACGTTCTACAGACAGCATACACTGCAATGCTAAAAAACATCATTACCAACCAAGCAAACGCGCTAAGAATGGTGAAAGTACCACTCATTAACGCCTTCCAAAAGGCGCTTCCCATAGTCAAGTTCGAGGCAACAGACCGATCATTACGCATATTGCCCTTCCTTGGTGAAGGACTTACCGGAGAACAGCTCTGGCACGCCCTCACGCCAAAAGTCAAAACAGAATACTCAGTGCAAAGCAAAAAACTCGGATTAAAAGGCAGAATAGACCGGCTTGAGCTCCACGCAGCAGGATTACTGCCAGTAGAACTCAAAAGCGGCAACCCGCCCCAAGAAGGAGTCTGGGAAGGACACAGAATCCAAGTAGCCAGCTACGCGCTAATGCTCGAAGAAATGTTCTCAGCATCTGTTCCAGAAGCAATCGTGCAGTATGTTGACCACAACCTGCGCAGAATAGTAGTAATTAATCCCTTTATCAAAGACCAAGTACAGGACGTCATCTCCAAAGTCCGCGCCTGCCTTGAAAACAAGGAGCTCCCCGATGGCTGTGGAAGGGAAAACTGCAGCTACTGCACGAACAAGATTTTCGTCCAGAGCCAGTTATAAGCCCAGCAAACAGAAACCCAATGTTGAGCACTGCTCGACGAGGATTACATCATTGCTACTGCAGTTCCGCAAGCTTTAAATATAATCTCACTCTCATAAGTGTTATCATTCAAGAAAGGTGATACGCCATATGGACGATCAAACAAAAAAATTCTCAAAGCAACTCATCGGAAAAACAGTTGTTAGCAAAAGCGGCAAACGATTCGGAGAAGTAGGCGATATTGTCTTTGAAACCAAGTCAGGAGAGCTCATACACGTCATTCTCAAAAACCCAACCCAGTATACTGAGAAATTAGAACTGGAAAAAGGCAAGGCAGGAGAACTGTTAATCCCATTCAGTGCAGTCATTGCAATGGGAGATTTCCTCGTCATTTCTGAAGAAGACATAGTTTAATTTTCTTTTACAACAATCTTTTTATACAAACACGTTAGTTGAAACTTTATGGGGGACGTATCAAGCACCATTTGGACAGAGAAATACCGCCCTAAAACCTTTGCCGACTTAAAGGGCCAAGAAGAAATAGTGGCAAAACTAGAAGCATTTGTCAAGCAAAAGAACCTGCCACACTTACTTTTTTCCGGACCAGCAGGTGTTGGGAAAAGCACTCTCGCGCTTGTTCTTGCACGTGCATTCTTTGGCGAATCTTACCGAGAAAACTTCCTTGAACTCAATGCAAGCGACGAACGAGGCATAGATGTTGTTAGAAACAAAGTCAAGGATTTTGCAAGAACAAGAGCAATCGGCAATGTTCCATTCAAGATAATTTTCTTAGATGAATGCGATGCACTCACAAAAGAAGCACAACAAGCTCTGCGCAGAACCATGGAAAACAACACCTCAACCTGCAGATTTATCATGGCAGCAAACTACAGCAGTAAAATAATAGATCCAATACAAAGCAGATGCGCAGTATTCAGATTCAAGCAATTACCAAAAGAAAACGTTCTAGCGCTCATTGACAACGTCATTGCAGGCGAAAAACTTTCAATGGTACAGGAAGCAAAAGATGCACTGGTAACAGTGGCAGAAGGAGACTGCAGAAGAGTCGTTAACATTCTTCAAAGCTGCGCCGCCCTTGCCAAGAACATAACACCAGAAACAGTTTATTCT
>CAZNFZ010000147.1:0-2778 GCA_964572665.1 uncultured Methanosarcinales archaeon | reverse complement strand
TGTCTCACAACAGCCTCCCTGGCAACTTGAGCATTTCTGCATTTGACCGGTGCTATTAACAAAGCTGGTGCAGTTGGTTACCGTGTTTGCAATGCAGCCAGATGTTCCAGAAACAACTATTGCATCAATTGAAGGCCCAAGCATCGCGCTGACACAAGCACCATTCACACAACCTGAGTTTTGCGGGCAGCTCGTCCAATTGCTACTTACATTTATACCAATCGCCTGTTTGTTATCACAGAAACATTCCAACAATTGATTAATCCCATCGGAAGCCTCAAATTCTTGTGAAGTTGAACATCTATCAGAACAAACCAAGTTTCCGTCAGTGGCATTTCCCTTCACAGTAAGATTCCAGCCTCTATCGGAGTCAGAACACGAAACATTCGTAATGTTAGTAATGTTGGTTAGGTTAGTGATGTTTGTCAAGTTAGTAATGTTTATCGTAATGTTGGCTGTGATGTTTATACAATTACAGCTTACACAGGCCAATCCAGCGGCGCAGATAGGAGTGCCCGGATCACCGCATAGTTCGCCAATGTCTGCCCGTCCGTTTCCGCATTCTGCCTGAATAAATGGAGCAACAATGCACTTGCACTTATCATCACACGCACCACTATTCGTAATTTGGCCGGCAGCGTTCCTGACAAAACACGCAGTTGAAAGTAATTGGCCAGTCACAGGGTCACGGATTCCAGGAGGCTCACAATCCTCTATAACGCCCGCAGTATTTGGCTTTTGAATCAATTTGTCTCCACACGTGCCAGTGCTTGCAGGACCTTTAACTCCACACTTGCAATCAGGCTTACAAACACCAGGGCAGGCAGAATCGCTCTCTTTATCGCATTCCTCTCCAGCATTAAGCACACTATTGCCACACTGTACTGACGGTGCAACAAGCAGCTTCAACTTATTTAACAAATCACAATCAGACGGGTATTTGATTCCATACACGCCAATCTTTGCATCATCAACCGTGTTTGCAAATGTTTTAACCGTCAGCCAGTTTGAGCCTGAAAGCCAGTTGAAAGTTACCTGGCCGGTTGTCGTACTCAAAAATCCGCACACATTACCACGCTTGTTCCATAAAGTTTCCAATGTTGCCGCGTCGTCTTCCGTTAATTCTTTCATGAAGTTATCCAAACTCTTAATTTTCAGCACTGAAACTTCAGTTTTCACACCGGTCAAAGTTTCATATAGCGCGGTATACGTTGTTCCGGCCATATCTCCTCCTGTTGTTTCAGTTTTTGTAGAAGACTTATACCTGTTATTCTCAATATCGCGCTCAATCAAAATGTCAGGATACTGAGTGCCGACCATTTCAAACGCGCCCAGTTGCCATTTTTTTCCCTGGCAGTCCCAAATCTTAAAGCCCTTGTCATCGCGTTTTTCTGTATCAATACACCAATAAATGACTACATAGTTGGGACCTGGAGTGAACCTGTCAGTTGAAATCGGAATATTGAACGTTGCCTTGTTTTCGGCCCAGGTTTTGACGATGTTTCCACTATTAGAAGTATCTGCAAATGCTTTCTCCCAGAATTTAAACTTCTTGTTGTACGCATATGCGATAGCATGCACATAGAATTTTGTTTTGACAGCTGCTGGTTTAGTCACGGTCACTTTCACCGTGTCGCCTGACTTGACCTGTACGGGATCAATGTCGGTGTACTTTATTTCCGCTGCCCATCTTGGCAGCGAGCCTGAAGAAATTGGAATACCACCAATTGCCTTGCCGGCAAGCTGCTGCTCACCCGGAGCTGGAGGACTTGGCGGCAATTCTTCTGCACACGCAACTAGGAAAAAAAGCAATAAAACAATCGGAATCAGTTTCATGGTTTTTTCAAGTCAGAAGGATACTTTTTCAAGTATGCCCCGATAATTTCTGCGTTAGCACTCTCTGCTTCAAAGGATTCAACGTATACGATTTCTTTGCCGCTCGTCCAGACTGCAATTCTATGATCCTCTTCAGAAAGGAAGAGAGCCAAATTGTGGCCGGCATATTGCTTCCAACCGTTAATGACGATGTCCTTGAACAGTGTGGCGATAGTCTGGTCTACTTCCTGACGATTGTTAAAGTCAAAGACGTGAACAAGCACAACTAAACCGCGCTCTGTGGCTTCGCGATACTTTGCATCATATCTGATAACATTAATTTCTGCAAAGTTATCTTTCTCAGCGGTTGTTGACATAACTGTAAAAGGCTTGATAGGGGAGTTAATGACGAACTGGTCAACATTTACCAGCTGAGGAATAGCACTGGTTGCTGCACCTTTTACGGTGAATTTAACGAGCATCCATTTCTTGCCATTGCAGTCCCATTTTTCCGCTGCCTTCGAACAGGCATAGACGACAAAGTAATTTTCTCCTTCAGCAAATCTAGACGCATCAACGGTAACGCTGCCAATCGCCTGGCCTTTAAGCCATTGCTCAGCCGCCTCTCCCTGCAAAGCAAACTTTTCCCACGTTCTTGATTTAGAGTTGAAAACATATCCGTTAGAATAAATGTAATCAAAGTTAGACACAGAAACAACAACTCCATCTCCAAAGTATGCCAGAGAAGGCGTTATCGCAACATTCCTTGCCTCAGAAGCCCAATTTGGCATTCCTACAGCCATACCTGCTATAGCTTGCCCAGCATCTCCGCCAGGCGGAGGAGGATTTGGCGGCAATTCATCCTTGCACGCAGCTAAGAACAATAGTAATAGTATAGATGTGACAATAACAACACGTTTCATGGTCTACCTCTTTTCAGTTAAAAACTACTTTTACAGTATA
>CAZNFZ010000146.1:0-2205 GCA_964572665.1 uncultured Methanosarcinales archaeon | reverse complement strand
TTAACAATAAAGCCCGCTGTTGCACGCTTGTCTGCTGCGAGAATAACGCCATCACGGCACATAATTCCTACTGTAGTTGTTCCTTTCTGCAATTTCAAATCATTTTCCATTAACAAAACCCCTTGAGAATCTAAACCTCTTAGCAATTATGCACGAGCGGAAGTATATAAATGTTTCGGCTGTTCGTTTCATGTAAACAATCGCCTGATTTCATCGCCAGCAATCCACATCAGCTCCCTAAAAAGCACAAGAAGCGGAGTAGGCTTGTGAACAGGCTTTACTTTTCCACTCTTAATCGCAGATATGTAGCTTTTAACGTCTTTCTTCGAATCAACCGAAGTATAGTTCCTTCCAAACATCCACAACATATGGGTGTCGGACAAAGCAACAAGCGGCTTGTTGTACTTTTCTGCAATTTTAATTGCACTGTTATTTGGATTAATAAATCTCAAATACAAATGACAAATCTCAACTGCGTCAAACACATCTATGTTTTCCTCCAGTTTTTCACGCAAGCATGTGGACATCGGATAAAAAGAATGCGGAGCAATGACAAGAATATTTTTTCTCTTTTTCAACATACGCACGTCATCAAAAGTTTTCAACTTTTGAAGCTCTTTTTCAGTAATATTGTAAATCAAAACGTGCTTGCTTTCTATGTTCGCTTCAGCACCAGGAATTAACAGAATACCTTTCTTGCGCGCATACGCCTCCATCTTCCTCGAAAACATCACTTTGCCGTGAGCAGAAATTGCAAGAACGTCAAAAGAAAGGCTTGCTGCATGATCAATCAGCTGCTCAAAAGTATGCTTGATAAAAATGTCTTCAGGGTCACCCTTTACGTGCATATGCATATCAGCTTTAAGCATCATTTCAATAAGACTTCGCGAACAAGCCAACAGAAGGCGCATTATTCAAACACTTAACGCATTTGTCCTTCGGCTTTTCCTGATTAAAAGGCAGGTTCAAACACTTAACACCCTCTGTTGCAGTCTTGATTTTTTCAGAACACTCTGCAGTACAGCACCAAGGAGCGTAAATAAGCTTTCTTTCTTTGACTGCTTTTTCAAAATCACTCCACGTCTTTGCGTGAACAGTGCTTTCCTCAAGGAACTTCTTTGCTTTTGTGAAAAGATCTGCCTGCATTTTTTCGAGCTCTTTTGGAATAACTGAAGGCAGGTCTGCAAGTTTGACAAACTCTTTCTTTCCAGTATCTCTCCTGACAACAACAGCGTGATTCTTTTCCAAATCTTTTGGACCAATTTCCATTCTAATGCAAACGCCCTTCATCTCCCACTCATTGAACTTCCAACCAGGAGTATAAGTGTCTCTGTCATCGACTTCAACTATCACTCCCGTATGCCTTAGGTGCTTTGCAACCTCATGGCACTTAGCAATAACTTTTTCCTTACTGTCATCAAACATAATAGGAACAATTACTACATGCACTGGAGCGACTTTCGGCGGAATTACCAATCCTTTATCGTCCCCGTGGAACAAAATCATTGCACCAATGCTTCTCGTGGAAAAGCCCCAGCTGTTCTGGAACGGAAGCGCTTTCTCGCCCTTCTCGTCCAAAAAGGAAATTTCAAAACTCTTTGCGAACCTCTGGCCAAGGTGGTGAGAGGTCGCAAACTGAACTGCTTTTCCGCTCGGCGCCATTGTTTCAACAGAAGTTGTGTAATCAGCACCGGCAAACTTTTCGTTTTCAGACTTAATGCCCTTGATGACAGGAACGGCAAGCATTTCCTCAGAAACCCTTCTGTATAATTCCAGAATGTCAAGAACCTCTTTATCAGCCTCTTCCTTCTTTGCAAACACAGTGTGGCCTTCCTGCCAGAGGAATTCCCTGCCTCTTATGAAAGGCACTGGATGCTTGAACTCCCAGCGAACAACGTTATTCCATTGGTTCAGCTTTAACGGGAGGTCGCGATAACTGCGAATCCACTTTGAATATGCTTCGTACATGATTGTTTCTGAAGTTGGCCTTACTGCCAAACGCTCAGCAAGCTCGCTATGGCCGCCGTGAGTCACCCACGCTACTTCAGGCGCAAAACCCTCAACGTGCTCGGCTTCCTTGTTAAGCAACGATTCAGGAATTAACAATGGAAAATAACAGTTCTTAACACCCAATTTTTTAATTTCGCCATCAAAGAATGCCTGGAGTTTTTCCCAAATAGAATACACTCTGGGGCGCAATATCAT
>CAZNFZ010000145.1:0-5871 GCA_964572665.1 uncultured Methanosarcinales archaeon | reverse complement strand
TGCCAAATAAAGACGCCACCCTGATTCCTGCGCCTGAAGATAATTCTCCTGATTCTGCTGGTGCTCTTGATGGAACTATTTTTCCTCAGTCCACTGACAGTTTGCTTGAATTAAAAGTGGGCCAGATGGTTCACGCCTATAAAATTGAAGCAAACCCTGATCCTGAATCAGCCAATACTTACGTTGGAGTTGGCGCTAGCGGCGTTATTTACCGCGCCCGGCATGATTATCTGGACCGTCTTGTCGCGTTGAAATTCCTGAAGAAAGATGACGCCTCTGCTGAGGAGCTTGAACAGTTCAAGAAAGAGGCGCAATCGATTGCGCGTCTTCAGGGGAAAAACATCCTGCAAGTGTATGACTTCTCCGAATGGGAAGGTTCTATGTTTATGGCGATGGAGCTGCTTGAAGGGGGCTCTGCGAAGGAGCGCATTAAAGGGCAGTTTGGTGAGCCAAGTTCAAGCGGTATTTGGAATAAATTTTCCAGTTTGTTGAAGAAAACTGAAGCGCCAGAATCTAAGCCAATCGAATATCTGACCAGCCCGCAGGATATTGAATATTTTGTTCGGACAATAATTCAGGTTGGAGAGCAGCTCGAAGTCGCGCACAATAACGGGATTCTGCATCGCGACATAAAGCCCGGAAATATTATGTATCGTGATAATGAGCACGCGGTCCTTGTTGATTACGGTCTTGCCGCTCTCATTAAAGCTGAGAACACGAAGACCGGAGGCACGCCTGCATTTATGGCGCCTGAGCAGATAGATGAGGGCGCGCCTATTGATGCAAGAACAGATGTCTTTGGTTTAGGCGCTACATTGTATAATATGTTGACAGGCAAGTACGTTCATAACTTCCAGGGCGGGGAAAACATTGAAACAATTACTGCGATTATTATTGCGGGCAACACGATAAATGTGCGCCAGCATAACAGAAAAGTGGACAGGAATCTGGCGTCAATTGTTCATAAGGCGGTTGAAAAAAATCAGGTTAATAGATATGATTCTGCAAGAGAATTTTATGGTGATTTGAAAAGATGGCTGGATGGGAAAGGAGTGAGTTCTCGTCCAGTCATGTCCTTTTGTGTTCCTACTGTAAGAAGATTGAGGAAAAGAGGGCTGTATTGGGTTGCTGCCTCAGTTTTTGCATCCACTTTGGTAGGTTTTGCAACTTCTACGTATAAGGCTGGAGAGCCTGTTAGGCAGAGGGACGCGCGAGTTAAAAAGTATATTGTAGAAATAAACTCAAGCGTGTCTGCAGCAGATGCCCTGCGTGAGTCTGCGAACAAGTCCTACGAAACGCTGAGGCAGAAAAGCCTCATTGAAATGGTGCGCGAAAGCGCGGAAATTTCTGCGTTGGACGACCATCAAAAAAACATCAGCAGGGTATTTGAGAGTTACAGCAAGACCTTGAAGCTGGCAGAGGAATGGAAGAAAGATGATGTAAGTATTGAGAAGAAGAGCGAGGAAAAGATACGTAATTTGGACGTTTTGGCTAAAGAATTTGAAGAAAAGAAAGATTATGCATTGCAAAAGGTCAGTGCGTACGAGAAGATACTTGAAGCGGTGGAATCGTACAAGGAAAAAGATTTTGCAAAGGCAGAAAAAGCTTTAGCATTGTCATTGGACCGCCTTTATGAGGTTGACACCCAGAAAGAGCTTATTCGTGTGCAGGAAGAGCATAGTATGTATCAGAAGCAGCGCACTATGCAGGGCGTGCGGGATATAGCTGTTCGTGTTAGGGCTTACAGGAGCTTGTGCCGTGCGTGTTTCATGGACGAAGTTGATGTTTTTTCTGGAAACGAAGAGGCAGTTGCTCCTGGAAAAGGAACTGAATGGAAAAAAATGATGACGGGCATTGAAACAATATTGGAAACTCCTGATGATTCTATATTGAGGAAAATCCCCCTTGATGTGAAAACGTACAAGGACTTGATGGAACAGGCAAAAACAGACGCGCAAGAAGCGTTTTACAGTGAACAAAGTATTCTTAAAAATAAGGATTTGAAACGTGCAATTGATATAAAAAGAAATAAATTTTCAGAAGACAAGTATGTTGCCGAGTTGACTGAACAATATAAGAGTGGAAAAATGGATGATGACGAATTCAGAGTGCGTATTCGACTTCCTCTGCCTTCTGAGCGTGAACAGTTTATGAAAGAACTTGAAAATGGCTTCAAAAAGGGAATTATACAGAAAGGGTTGTATGATAAATTGCGGTCTGAGAAATAGTTTTACGTGATTTCTATATCGCGGTATAATTTGCGGTGAAGGTCATCTGCGTCTACAGTGATGAGTAATGTATACGTTCCTGGTATAATATCTTCAGGCAGTTCTGTGAACACAGTTAGTTTTAAATACGAACTTGCAATTAAAAAGCTTGCAATGGAGAAAAAGAGGTTTTTGTTTGTTTCAGAGGAAGCTCTCGTGGGGGATCTTGCCTGGCAGGTCAAGAAAGAGGGCCATGAAGTAAAATATTATATTGGTGAGAAAGCCAGCAGGGATATCTGCAACGGTTTCGTTGACAAGTGCGATGATTACAAGGCGTTGAAGGATTGGGCCGATGTTATTATTTTTGATGACGTGTTCTATGGAGAGGAAGCAGACAGGTTAAGAAAAGACGGCAAGGCTGTTGTCGGCGGCTCTGTGTACACTGACAGATTAGAGGAAGACCGTGAGTTCGGGCAGGATGAATTGAAGAAAGTCGGCATTAACGTTTTGCCCCATTGGGACTTTACTGATTTTGATGAGGCTGTCAAGTTCGTGACTAAAACTCCTGGCAGGTATGTGTTGAAGCCAACCTCAAAGACTGGCGAAAAAGAGCTTTTGTTTGTCGGCCAAGAGGAAGACGGCAAGGATATCATCCAGCTTTTGGAACATTACAAGAAGGAGTGGTCTAAGAAAATTAAGTTTTTCCAGATTCAAAAATATGTCGCTGGTGTCGAAATTGCTGTTGGCGCTTTCTTCAATGGTGTTGATTTTATTACTCCAATTAACGTGAATTTTGAGAACAAGCGTATGTTCCCAGGAGATTTGGGTCCCTCAACTGGCGAGATGGGCACTCATATGTACTGGGCTCCTTCCAACACTATTTTTGTTGAAACTTTGGCGAAGATGAAGCCAGCTCTCGCGCAGGCCGGCTATGTCGGTTATATCGACCTTAACTGCATTGTTAATGGCAAGGGTATTCATCCTTTAGAATTCACCAGCAGGTTTGGTTATCCTACTATTAGCATCCAGATGGAAGGCATTACTTCACCAATGGGTGATTTCCTTCTTGCGTTGGGAAACCACAAGCCCTATGAACTAAAAACAAAAAAAGGCTTCCAAGTTGGAATCGTTGTGGCCTGTCCTCCTTTTCCGTTTTACGATATGGCTGCTTTCAAGAAATACGCTGAAGACGCGACAGTTTTGTTCAAGAAGCCAAACACTGACGGAGTGCATATTGGAGATGTCAAGTTGGTTGATGGCGACTGGCTGCTCGCCGGCTATTCTGGGTATTGTCTTGTCGTTACCGGTCACGGTTCTACTATGGAAGATGCCAGAAAGCAGGCGTATGGCCGTGTCGAAAATATAATGATTCCAAACATGTTCTACCGCACCGACATAGGCGGGCGCTGGTTTACTGATTCTGATAGGCTGCATACTTGGGGTTATTTGTCTTGAAGCCTGATACTCGTATGGAAGGGGAGCTTGTCAGTTTTACTACTGTTGACGGTGTTGAATTGGAAGGTATGCTGTGCAAGGCGACTCGTTCAAAGACTTGTCTTGTGCACGTGCACGGTATGACTGACAGTTTTTACGGCTTGCGTGTTGTTGACCATTTGATGCACGCCGCTTACAGGAACGAGTTGAATTTTTTTGCTTTCAATAATCGCGGTCAGGGCACGATAACGACATTTTCAAGTTTGAAAGAGCATCGTACGTACAGGAGAATTGGAACGTCTTTTGAAAACTTCAAGGACTGCCTTAAGGACATTGATGCCGCTTTGAAAGTTTTGCGCAAGCGCGGCTATGAAAATTTTATTTTGTCCGGACACAGCACTGGCTGCCAGAAGATTACGTATTATCAGTTCAGGAGGAACAGAAAGTCGGTCAAAGGTATTATCTTGCTCGCTCCTGCTGATGATTATAATTTCCAGATTAAGCTGCTTGGGAAAAAGAAACACAAGGAGACTATTCAGATTGCGCGTAAACTGGTGCGCGCTGGCAAGGGCCGCGAATTGATGCCATATGAGGCTGAGCAGTCTTATTTCAGTGCTAAGCGTTATTATGAGCTTTACAGCGGCGCTGGTGTTGAAGCTGGCTTGTTCGATTATGAGGGTAAGTTAAGGGCTGTTTCAGAGATTAAGGTTCCATTCCTTTCGTTTTTCGGCAGCAAGGAAGAATATGCTGCTATGCCTCCTAGAAAAATGTTGAGAATTCTTTCCCGTAAATATCAGAATGAGTATTCAAAGAGCGTTCTTATCAGGGACGCTGACCACTGTTTCTGCGGCCATGAGGAAGAAGTTGAAATGGCTGTTTCAAACTGGTTGAAGAATCTAATTTGGTAATGCTGCTATTCCAAAAAGTTATATTAAATTTGGCTGACGTACCAAATATTTAAATATGCTCATATAATTAAGAGGTGAAAAGAGGAATGTGGTTGTGGTAGGAAAGAAAGAATTTGCAGAAAGGTTATTGAAAATGATGAAGAATACTCAGGGTAGAACTTTTTCATTTGGCATTACTGTTATGATTGTGGCAGTAATTGCTTCTTTAGTCTTAATTCTGGCAACTGTTGCACAAACTACTCCAACACCAACAGCTGCGCCAACTTCAACACCAACTCCAACAGAGCCAGCAGCCACTCCGACCGTGGCTCCAACTCCGACAACAGCGCCGACTTCAACGCCTGTTCCGACAGCAACAAGTACTCCGGTTCCAACAGAAACACCAACTGCAGAACCAACCGACACGCCAGTTCCAACGAGTACTCCTGTTCCGACAGAAACTCCAACTAATACGCCAACTAATACCCCGACAAATACTCCAACTAACACTCCGACAGAAACACCAACCAATACTCCAACAAACACTCCTACAGAAACTCCGTCCGAGACTTCAACTCCAACTGAAACCCCAGTGACAGAAACTCCAACGCCAACTGAAGATGGAAAAATAACTATCTGCCACATTCCGCCTGGCAATCCAGGAAACGCTCATACGATTACAATTGATCCGAGTGCCTTCCTAGCTCACATGGACCACGGCGACCTTATGGGAGCATGCCAGTCAGATAGTACTCCAACACCAACGAGCATGCCTACAAACACTCCAACACCCACACAAGAAGAGCCTATGAGAACTATTTGTCATGTGCCTGATGAACAATATAAAAATGGACAAACTCTCGAACTTCCTCTAAGTGCAGCTCAAACGCACTTAAGTCGGCATAAACTTGATAGTGACGGGCCTTGTGGAGCGAAAATCTGGTGCAGATTATTCTGTGTCGGTCCAAACGGCGAAGAAGTCCCACCAGAAGGGATCACTTTTCTGGGAGACGCAGAGGTAGAATTCCCAATATGTATGACGTGTGACAAAATAGGCTCACTCTCTTTCAGTTTAATCGATAAGTGTACTGAAGAATTAATCAAGAAGCTTCTAGCTCAATCTGATCCCATTAAATGCCCTGAGGGCTTTTCTTCTCGTTCACCATCTGGCTGCATTTCCACTCCGGGCAGTTGTTAATAAATGATTCGTTGAAAAGCATCCTGCAATTTATGTAAACTGTTTCTCCATTTTTGCGGTATTTCTTTCCGATCGAACTATTCCAGAAGAAACTTTTTTGTTATATTGCTTGTCCAACCAGAAAATAAGTGCTTGCTTCTGTTAT
>CAZNFZ010000144.1:0-1957 GCA_964572665.1 uncultured Methanosarcinales archaeon | reverse complement strand
AGACTCACAGCACACTGCATTTGGACAACAGCAGCAAATCGACGAACTGCGTGAAAGATTTAAGCATATTAAGCCAATCAAAGAATACGCACTTGACAGAAGCGCATATACCTATGCGGAAGCAGGAATAATGGCGATGCGTACAACAAAGGAAGGACTGGAGAGACAAAACCCGACCATAACTAAAGATTTACACGTAGGGCCTGAAATTGGATGGCCAGGATACTATGGAAGCCACCCAGATGAATTTATTGAATTAGTCCAAAACTCACGAAAAAAAATGATAGAGTTGCTTACAAAGCCAACAATAGAAGATGTCAAAGGCAATCCAATTAACAATCCCTATTGTGACCTTAAAATTAACAGGCAACAGGCAGAAGAACTTGCAAACAAGCACATCAAAGGATTATTTGATACTGGCCACATGGGAATGTGGCTTGCGCATTTTGAAGGAAAACCTGGCGAGTCTGAGGAAAAACGAATTGAACGCTTCAAAACAGATTTTTATCTGCCCGCAGTTAAGAAAATTATTGATGCGAAAGTTGTTGGAGGCGTACAATTAGTTGATAGCATGTCTGCAGCACACGGCCACTTGCCGCCAGGCGAAGGTATTTTTCCAGTAATGGAAACAGCCAAGATGTTCAAAGACAGCGGCTTCGCAGGATTCATGGTCTCAGAAGGCCACGAAGAAGAAAAGTTCGGCGAAGGCAGAATAAGGTCAAAAATGTGGCAGCATGCAGGCGCTAACATTGGCTCAGGATACTTTTCGGGACCGCCACTCCGATGGGGACAAGTCCAACAAGGATATTTCGGCAAAAGCTACTCTCCCTTGTTTATGTTTGGAGGATATTCGCCAAGCAATGAGTTTAAGTTATGGAGCGAAGTGCCGCTAGAATAAACTAATATTTAGTGTTCTTTTTCCACCATTTATCATCAGAAGGCTCATTTTTGCTGTATTTCTCAAAAATGTCAACAACAATAATCTGCTCATTGTCATCATAAACTAATGGTTTGAGCTCGTGCTTAAGCTCGGTGACAAGCTTCAATTCTTGATTTTCTGGCTGATGATATTCGCCGGAAGCGTTTGAAGGCTCGTCAATATATGTTTGGTCTGCCTGAACTGGCTGAATTTCCTCAAGGTGCTCTTGCACAAGGTCTTCTAATAATTTTTGAGAAGACTGCTCATCAATGCTAGGGGGTGGCTCGTCCAATTCCTTCTTTTCCGTATGTTCAGAAATAAACTCAACCACTTTTTTTTCTTCACTCAGTTAAATATTATTTTTCCTTCGTACATCAATTTCCACATTACGGGGGAAATTATCTTTATAGAATCCTTTAAGTATTTAATATTTGTGTCAATTTGAGCTTCCACAAACGTATGATTGGTTGTATCGCTCTGCCTTGTCTGCGACGCAATCTGCTGCGCTTCCTGCAAAAATTCGTGCTGGTAATCAGTGGAGCCAGTCACGGTAGCGCTGGGTTCACCATTTTCTCCCTGAACCATGTCATAATATTTGCCAGAGTCATAAGAAGAACTGCTGTAACCAGGCAGGTTGATTGAGTAAGAAGTGCTTTCAAAACTTTCAGGGTCAATTTGCTGCTCAATGATTGATGAAATTGTTTCTGCGTTCAACTTTTCAGTTAATGGAGATATTGTTGTTTCTATGGCGGTTTTAAGATCGTCAACGACTAGTTCCTCTAGATTTTTTGCATAACTCAGAATCATTTCAGAAATAGCAGACAAGAACTGCTTATTAAGATTTTCGTAAAGGCAGAATACAAGATGTGGCGGCTATTTTTCACGCTTCGACGAAAGCTTATTTTTAGCAAGTACCTATTGTGTTTTCATTGACAAGGAGTTGCGAATCTTTAAAATCGTACATATTGAATAATCTCATATGCAGTTCAAAGTACATACCAAGGCGCATCCTAACGTTCCAAAATATGCAAGCACTGA
>CAZNFZ010000143.1:0-11875 GCA_964572665.1 uncultured Methanosarcinales archaeon | reverse complement strand
TTTAAGATCTTCATCACTGCCTTTTCTCATTATGTCTTTTGCAGCTTCCCACTTTCCTGCTCTAAATGCCGTATGCCGTCCAACAATGTTACTCGATTTTGCATCATTAGGATTGGCAGACAATGCAAGCTCTGCGTCGCGATACTGGGTCATTTCTGAAATTAACTCTGTGAATTTCTGTGCTGCATCTTTTGGAAGCTTAGGCAATCCCTTAGCATCAGATGCGATTTTAATTGCAGAATTAACATCACTAACAATGTAAATTGCAGTTGCCAAATCATATCCAGCTCCACCAACTGATGTGGCTTGCTCGGCATTAGTGACAAGTTTTTTTGCGATGTTAAAAGACTCACACTTAAATCCAAGACCGGTTGTTCTGTATGATTCTGATAATCTTTCAGCAAAACCAAATGATTTGTCCAAATCAAGACCTTCTGCAGAAGCTCTCATTCCTTCACGAATAAGGCAAAAGCGCAATACTGGATCGTTCTTTGGATCTTCCGAGCTCTTAAAAAGCTTGTCAGCGAGTACAAGTTTTGATGCAATATCCTTTTTCTTGTAATCTTCAGAAAATGAGTTCTTAATCTGATCTGTCCTAAAATCCTGAGTAGCTTCATCAGGAACTTCATCTCTCTTAGCTTCCTGAACTTTCTTTGGTTCCTGCAACTTATTTTGCTGTTGAGCAAAAGCAGGTGTTTCAGAAGCAGAGCTAAACATTGACGTTCCTAAGAGTGCTGCAAGGGTAATACCCTTCACTGCATCTTCCAAATTTTTAATGAAGCCGCCCATGTTTAGTCACTTGACAGTACGAAATACTATTCACTATATAAAGCTTTCGGTTTTTGTCACTATCCGATGCCTATTATAGAAACACCCAGTATTATCAGCCCTATACCTGCCCATTTCCACTTATTCATCCTCTCATTCAGTAGGAATACAGATAATACCGATACGACCGGGTAACTGAGAGAAACCAATGGATATAACACTGAAAGCTCCCCTCCGCGGAGGGCAAAAAGATACACAATGGTTGCTGCCCCATACATGAATAATCCACCAAACAAGTGTTTATTTCTTAATAACACCCTAACGTTTAATGACAGCCCATCTGCGCCCTTTTTCAACAATATAGGCCCCATTGCGCCTAAAGCCACTGATAATAACGTCAACCCAACCGCCCACAATTCAGTTGCCATTTTTCTTGCTCCCGATACCGATCAGTGAAATTCCGACCATAATTACAACGCTTCCTGCCCATCTTAATGGAGAGATGCTTTCTGCCAAAAACATGACTGCAAGGATGTTCGTCCAAATGTACGAAGTTGAGATAATAGGATACAGTACACTTACCTCTCCACCTCGCAATGCAAGCAAAAAGAGCGCTAATCCGAGACCATAACTTGCAAAGCCAGCAAACAATTGCCAATTGGTAAAAACGGCTGGCAAGAGATTTGCGCCAAGTTTATAGAACAATTGGCCTATTGCAGTAAATACCGTGCAAAATAACATTATAACGATCGCACGCGCTTTTGTAGCCATGCCCAGCTGGCATAGAACTTGTTATTTAAAGCTAACTATTCTAAAGAGCGGCTGTCAAAAAACCCAACAGGCTGTTGACAAGAATGCTGCCAACTGTGCTTACAATTGCAACAGTCAGCCAGGAAATCACTGCCTCGCCCCACGGCAAGTTATAGAAGTTCTTTATCAAGAATAACATAACTACAATGTTAACAATCAACGCGCTAAGCAGGACACCTGTCCCGCCAACAAAAGAAATGCCAGGCATGAAAGCAAGTACAAGGCTGACGCCAAAACTTATGACTGTAGAAACTACTGCCACTTCAAGCGCAGTCCTAAAACCCGCTTTCTCAAAAGTTGCAAAACGAAAAATCCTGTCAACAATCAGCCAAATGACAAAAGCGCTAACAAAAATACCTACAACTGCCTGAAGCAAACCCAATGCTAATGTGGTAAAGATCATTCCATCCTCCTACATTCAGGAAGCGTTGAAGATGCGTCACACACAACGCAATCTGGAGGAGTGCCAAGATATCCTGGCGGACACCTGCACTGTATCCTGGGGTCGTTAGGCTGGCATTTGAAACATTTCATAGAAATCCAACCAGCAGGAAGCACATTTGTTGCAGGAACACCTTCTGAAGGCGTTCCACCGGTGAAAAACAACATGCCTGGCATCAAACTTGTAAACATCTGCATAACAGGATGGTCAGAACATAAATTGCAATCCAATTTGCATTCTTCATCACATGTACCCTGATACTGGAACAATGTTGAACCGGCATTTGAAACTCTTGCACCAGACATTGTCCTGCTTGGAACACCCACGCTCAAAGAACAGGCATTTGCAAACGAAGGACCGGATAAAATGCCTGCATTCGAAGTATAACAACCAGCATCACCCTTGTAAGCTTCTGATGGACTTTTGCACTCGCCATCCTGACACCAATTAAAACACTTGTTTGGAGGATTTACCTGATTCAAACCAGCCTGACCGCCACGGTATCCTCCTGCAGTACAATCTACATCAGACTCGCATTTCTTCGGACAACAGGCATCAAAAGCAGCGGAAGCATCAGGCCGAGCAATGTTTGAATATTCATCTTCAAACTGATTGCAATCATACTCCTTTGCAACCGTGCTGGCTTCAGACCTTTCAACTGGGCAAGGCGACTGTGTTTCAACCCACTCAGTTGTTGTTCTGATAATCTTGGAAGAATCGCACTCCCAATTTTCCTCTTTCTTCGAAACTTTGGAACAAGATGGAGCAGGAACTGATGTAATTGGAGTTGGAACTATTACCGGACAATTAATCGCCCACTTCGGAGCATCTTTGCAGTCCTTGAACAAAGAAACTTCTGTACTACAAATTTCAGGAATCACATTATCAACTAAGGCGCCATCACACCAGCAACAGCCGGTCTGCTGATACCCAATATTTGTGCCACCGCCAGATGTACGTGGTGTTGTAGGCGTTGCAGTTGGAGTGCCATCAGGTGTTGTTGGAGTTGGAGTAGATGTTGGAGTGTTGGTCGGGGTGGAAGTCGGAGTAGACGTAGGAGTGGATGTTGCAGTTACGGTCGGAGTTTCAGTTGGAGTGACTGTGGCCGTTGCTGTCGGTGTAACTGTCGGAGTCGCAGTTGGAATGACACCACAGCCAGCGCAGTCATCATAACACGTTTCACCTGGCGAGCCGCACGCAGAACCTGGAGGGTCACATACCTCGCCTGAGTCAAGAAGACCATTGCCGCAATAGTCGCAATCATCGCAATCATAATTGCAGTAAAGACCAGGCCCACAACCGCCGCCATAACCAGGAGGATCACAGGCTTCGCCTGCCTCTACAATGCTGTTGCCACACGTGCCGCTAGGCAATGTCTGAGCGCCAGTAATACTTGCCGCTGACGGATGGAATAATCCAGAAATCCAATCAGACAACATTTCAAAAAAGCCTTTTTGCGGCGCGGGAACAGGATAAGCAGCAGCAAGAGTAACACCTAATATGAGAATAGTAAAAATGATTGAAGCTACACCAACAATCTTATCTTTGTTCACTTTTAATCTCTCTTTTTACTAGTTATTCCACTATCGAACCAATTCTACTGATATAAAGACTGTGCTTAAAAACATTATGGTGTCAACAACCACTCACCAAAGCGAATGGCGTGAATAATATGAAAGAGCACAAAAACTTTTGCTCGTGGTTGTTGAGCACGCTCGGAAACCCTGCGTTCCTCCACGGGCTAAAGCCAATGGTTTCCACTAAGAAGGTTTCCGACGTGCGATTTCCGTGATATTTATTAATGACTTCTCAATACCGATTCGTTATGCAAGCAATAATACTAGCCGCAGGAAGAGGAACACGCTTACAGCCACTCACAGATACGATACCGAAAGCAATGGTACCAGTAAACGGCACGCCGATTCTAGAAACCATAATTAAACAATTGAAAACCGTTGGAGTAACGGAAGTTGTAATCATCGTTCACTATCTGAAAGACCAAATCATTAACTATTTTGGTGACGGAACAAAGATAGGACTCAAGATAAAATACGTTGAGCAGAAGGAATTGACGGGTTCTGCCAATGCTGTTTTGCTCGCAGAACAACACATCACTGATAAAAGATTCTTCGTAATTGCCTGCGACTCACTTTTTGAAACAGACCAATTGGCAAGAGTACTAGCACACAAGTCAGCAGATGGCGTATTTACGTGCAAGGAAGTTACATACGAACAGGCTAAGCAATTAGGAGTCTTGTTCATCGAAGGACCCAGAGTGACTAAGATTATAGAAAAACCAAAAGACCCTCCGTCAATTCTGGCAAACTTCAGCGTTTATTTGCTTCCAAGAGACATTTTTGATGCATGCAAAAAAGTTCCACAAGGCCCTAAAGGAGAATACTGGCTGCCAGAAGCAATCCAAATGCTCATCGACAGAGGCATGATTTTTGAGTTTGAGATAAGCAAACACATTCTTGATATCGGAAATCACGATCAGTATGCAGAAGCGCAAGTGCTGGCAAAAAAATTGGGATTGTAACTGCCAGCCGATAATATTTATATATTAATGTGATGGCAGTTTGATAATGCTAAAATACCTATTGGTTCTTTTGCTGTTAGCAGGACTAGCAACTGCGCATTCAGGGCCAGCTGTTATTCACATGACTGAAAAAGGCTTCAGCCCTGAAAGGCTGGAAATAACAGAAGGACAGACAGTTGAATTTGAAAATGTTGGAAGTGAACCTCACTGGCCGGCATCAAACATCCACCCAACGCACGAGATTTATTCTGAATTTGACCCAAAAGCAGCTGTTCCACCAGGAGAAACGTGGAAATTCACATTCAATAAACCAGGATTGTGGCGATGCCATGACCACTTAAACCCAGATTTTACGTGCACTATCAGGGTTAAAGAAGCAACCGGTTTTATTGCTTCAATGAAACGATTTTTCAACGGAATCATAACCGGCATGTTTGGAGCTGAACTAGACCAACACAAGTACAACGAATCAATTGCAAAAGATGATGAACGCATATTTTCTGATGACGACCAATTATATTCCTACATCAAAAAGTTTGGAGTAAAGCCAACTATCCTTCATTTGAACAGCTTGGATTCAAAACTAGGCGACTGCCACCAAACAGCACACCACGCAGGACGGCTCGCTTTTGAACTCCTCGGAAATGACGTTTTCAAGGACTGCAGCATCGAATGCCACTCTGGCTGTTATCACGGCGCCATCGAATCATTTTTCAAAGAACACGGCACAACTGACATTCCCTCAACCTTAAATGTAATTTGCGGAGAAAATTTGAACGAGTTTGCCGGACATCAATGCTTCCACGGAATAGGCCATGGACTGACTGCGTTCTTCGATTATGAAATATACAACGCTCTGGAATTATGCGACCAACTGAACAGAGGCCAGCGATCATGCTACAGCGGAGTCTTTATGGAGAACATAGTCGGCTCGTTGGCTGAAGGCCACAAGACAAAATACCTAAATGATGACCCGCAATACCCCTGCAGTGCAGTCGATGACAAGTACAAAACTGACTGTTATTTCTTCCAAACAGCGCGCATGAAAGAATTGCTCAAAGGAAATTACACTCTAATTTCACAAGCTTGCGGCGAAGCACCTGCAGAATACCAATTATTCTGCTTTGAAAGCATGGGCCGCGACATCAGCGGAGACAATAATGAAAACCCTGAAAAATCCATTGCGCTTTGCCAAACTGCACCCCCTGGAGGAAATCGCATCAGCTGCCTCAAAGGCGCAGTACAAGACACACTATGGGACCCAAGCGGCCAAGATAACGCGATGCATTTCTGCCATTTGCTTACAGACCCAGATGAGAAAACAATGTGCTATGAAACAATTTTTTACCGTGCCACCATGATTTTCACACAAGAAAGTTTGAAAACATTCTGTCTGAAAGCAGAAGAAGCATACCAGCGCGACTGCCTGACCATGCAAAGCAGCGTTTCCTGAATAATTTAAAGTAAAAAGAGCAGGTTTATTCCTCAGACATTTTTGGCAGAACAAACCACGCAAAACCGGCAACAAGAATAATTGCTGCCCAGAACAAACGCCACGTGATAATTCTGATACCGACAGCTATCAGCAGCAGAACGCAAACAATTACGCCAATGAGCCCGAGTGCTTTTTTTAAAGTCCACTTCATTTTGCTTTGTTAACTGCAGCGATTGCGACTTCAATCTGCCTTGCATCCGGCTTTCTAGTTGTAAGCTTCTGAGTCCAAATGCCCGGATAAGTCAGCCATTTCAGCCAGCTATACTTTGCACTGAATTTCAACAGTTCGTATGAAATGCCTGCAATGACCGGGATTAATATTACTCTGGCAGGGATGTTGTAATACCAGTGCTCTGAGCGAACCAAAGAGAAGACAACAATGCTGACTGCTACTACAAAAATCAGCAAACTGGTGCCGCAACGCGGATGCTCTGGAGGAAACTTCTTCACATTACTGACTTTCAATTCCAATTTGTGTTCGTAACAATGCACTGCCATGTGCTCAGCGCCATGATACTGGAACATTCTTCTGACATCTGACATAAACCCGATGGCAAACAAGTACGCTAGAAAAACGAGTAAACGGATAATGCCGTCAACAAGGCCAAATCTAATAGTGTGCGGGTCATAAAAGAATTTTGCCGCATAATATGGCAAGAGAACGAATAAGCCTATTGTGAACAAGATTGCAAGACCAAAAGTAATTATCCACTCTGTCGGCCCGAGCTCTTCCTCTTCGCCCTGCTGATTAGCACTCCACGTCAATGCCTTAATTCCAACAACCATCATCTCACCTAGATGAAAGATGCCACGGATAAACGGAAGATTGAGAATTTTATACTTTTGAGTAGCTGAAATGAACTTTTCTTTTTTTGTCTTAATTTTTTTATTCGGCAAGCGAACGGCAATTGAAACATTATCAGGTGCTTTAATCATAACGCCTTCAATTAACGCCTGTCCTCCCAATGGCTTCAATTTAGTCATATTTCCACACTGCTCCCTGGCTCTAATATTTTAACTGGAACATTTGTAAGCTCACTGAATAAATCCGCATCGTCTCTAGTGCCCACAACACCGCCCCAGTGGATTGGAATGGCCAGTTTAGGCTCGATTAAAGAGGCGTTCTTAGCTGCTTCTCTTGGAGCAGCAGTGTATGTGCCGCCAACTGCAATTAATAAAGCGTCCGGACGCATTCCAGCAAGATTCGGCATGTAATCAGAATCAGCCATGAAGTAAACTATCTTGTTTTCCGCAAGAACAGTAAATCCGATCGCGCCTTCTGTCTCTGCATGACGGGCAAAATCAACATGAGGATTTGCAACTGGCATTCCGACAACTTCAACGCCATCAAACTTCCTGCTTTCGCCAACATGAAGAACACCAGAAGGATAAATCTGACTGGCAACCTCAGGAGTACCAAGAACGTGCGTGTGGTCGCTTGAAGCTCGACGAACCTTCTCAAGACTGCAATGGTCAAAATGAAAACGAGAAATAAGAATCAACGTACCTGGAGTGTACCACTCATCAGAGCCCGCGTATGGGTCTATATAGATAACCTGACTGCCTGTTTCAAGCTTAACAGAAGAATGACCGAACCACGTAAGACGCATACACGAAGTAGAATTTAAGCATTTATAAACGTTTGCGATTATTCTGAAAATGAGTAAATGTTATCATGGTGATCATAATATCTGAAAATTATTAGGTCACCCTCAAGTCTAAATAAAAGAACGAAGCTTGAGTGAATATGAACCCTTTGGTACTTTTGAAGAGGAGATTTCAGATTTTTGTAGTGGTTGATGTCTTCACACTTAGCTATTTCTTCAATTTTGTTCAGAATAGCATCACGCTGAGTTTTATCGCGTTTAGCAAGCTTTAAGAGAATTTTGTCCAGGTCTGGATGAATCTCATACTCACGCATATCTCTTTCTCAACTCGTCCACAGACTTGAACCTGATGCCCTTGAGATGCTCAGTTTTCCTCATTCTCTCAACAAAATCAGGACGAAGCTCAGGCTCCATGTGCTCTTTCATGTAAACGGTAACAACCAGCGTTATAGCTTCAGCTTTGTTCTTTAGTTTGTGTTGAGCCTTTACAATGTTTAAAGTCTGGTTAATTTCATCCGGAATATCAAGCAATGCTTTCATTTTTCACCTTGTTAATAGTTGTTAATATATGTTAACAACTGTTAATATTTAAAGGTTTCTACTTATAGGTCCTTAGCACCCACCATTCAATCAAACACTTCAGAATTCCAGGAACGATGCCCGTGATGACCCATCCATTTGGCAAGGTCATAATGCCTGTCCAATCTCCCAAACTTATGACCAATGGAGCGCTTCGCGGCTTATGCGCGATTAATGACTGGTTACTTTTCAAACGGTCAAGATTTTTTATAATAAGATGCGCGTGCCGTTTTGCGTTCTGAGCAGTCTTTTCTTCCTGAACGCTGTTGATATCGCCGCCAACAAAAATGTTTTGATAACCTTCCAACTGCAGAAACTCGTTGACTTTCAATGCTTTTCTTTCCGTAAAAATTGAATTTGAAAAACCCTGCATGAACCAAGGATTGCACTTAATGCCTGCACACCAGAACGCTGATTCGGCATCAATATTCCTGCTCTTGTCTGTTATGAAAGTATTACCTTTATGGTCGACAACTCTTTCGCCGAAAATTATTTGCGCGCCGTTCTTTTCGAGAAATTTTTGGGCATAATTTGACGCTTTTATTGGATTGCGCTCAAGCAAACGATCATGCGAATGCACAATAACTAAGCGCTTGCCTTTTGTTTTTGACACAAGCTCTCCTGCAATTTCAGTGCCGATTAAGCCTCCGCCAATAATTAGAATATGCTCTTGTGAAATGATTTTTGCACCCATTTGCGCAGCCTCAATGCCAGATTTCAAAACACAAACATTTTCCTTGTTCTCCAAGAAGACAGGATAATCAATACCGGACGAGATAATTAAGTAGTCAAAAGTTATTTTTTCTTCATCAACTTCAACAAATTCAGGAGTTACCTGCTTCAGTTTGCCTGTAACAACCCTGGTGTTCTTCAGGAAATGACTGAATGGAACAGAGATTTTCTTGAAATAACTACTGTTGAAAATTACTTTGTGAATGCTCGGCGTGTATTCGAAATAATCCTTTTTGTCAATGAGAACAACTTCTGTGTTTTTTCTCTTGTCCAAGAGCTTTGCAACTAATGCCCCGCAAAAACCTCCTCCAAGAATAACTACCTTCATTTAAAGAAAAAAGAAAAAGCTGTTTAAAAAACTAAGCCTTGCTGAGAGCCCAATAACCAGCGCCTGACAACCAAAGCGATGCAAGACCGGACAAGATGCTCACGCCAGTCATTACCTGATCTGTAGTTGAGATAACCACAATCATCACAACTGCCAACGGTATTGTTGTCCACTTGATCTGGAATCCAAGCAATACTGATGCACCACAGAGAAGCTCTACTGCAATCAACAGCCACGCCCAGAAAGTCGGACCTGGAAAGCCCATATTGTCAAGCATTCCGACAACCATTGACGGATTCAACAATTTCATTATGCCAGTGTATACAAAGATTCCACCAACACCCAATCTTAGCACAAATGGTGCATATTCTTTCATCGAAACCACCTCAGAAATTACTTATTATTGAGAGTTAATAAAGATTATTGAAACGTAAAATGGGCTTCGCTTTCATTTACGAGGGGCTTTAACGCCCAGCCCCTCGAGCTCCCCGACGTTAATAAAGATTATTGCGATAAACTAGGCTTTTTCCATCTGCTTAAAGACATGCGCTGCAGCAATAACGCTTAGAGGGATTGTTATTATGACTCCAATGCCAAGCGCAAGAACTCCAAGCAAATTGATTCCAAACAAAGCCAACGCCAAAACTATAAGCCTTCCTTTCACGCCTTCTGTCAACGCAGAGCTCTTTCTTAAAGCGGCAAAAGGCCACAAACGCTCCTTCACGATAACAAACGGATAAAAACCGAATTGGACTGCCCAGATGATACCTGGAATTACAAATAACGCAAGACCGAATGTTACGATAATCACGTACAAAATTGCCGCGAGTACGTACTTAAACAATAACGAAAAACAAGAGAACAATTCCTTGAACTCAGGAGATTTCCCTTCAACAACATCAATTGCAAGCTTGATGAAACCAAGGCTTATTCCGCTGATAAGAAGACTCAATACAACACGCGTTCCGATTGCACGTGCGCTTATAGACATGAAAGAAAGCGCGGTGAAAAGCAAGAAGATAGCAATAAAAAACCAAATATGAGATTTAACAGAATTCCAACCAGCCTCGATTGCCTCGCCAACAATTACTTTTTTGTGAGAATGATCTTTTTCCGGCTCTTCCTGTTCTTCAGGTACTTCAACCTGAACTTCAGGCACTTCCTGCACTTCTACTGGCGCTTCAATTTCTTCAGGCACTACCTCTTTGACTTCAATTCTTTTCTTAAAAGGCTGCGGAGGAAGCTCACGCGTCGCAATAGGCTCGATAGTAACTTCTTGCGGCTTTAAAGATTTCTTTGAAGCGTTATGCAGTCTTTTGATACTCGCTTTAGCCTCTGCTTTCGTAACCTTCTTTTTCTTACGCATACTAGTTTTCAAGAGGTAGTCATTTATAAAGCTAATGAACGTTTTTCCTTACAAAGAAAGATTTATATTCTACAGTATACAAATTATTTGTTATGAAACGAGCTGGTTTAGTTCATCAATAAGCGAGATTCTTCTAGTTATAACGCCAAACGTGATAAGCCATCAGAAATAGCCACGTCTGGCGAATATGACAAACGAAAAACTGATGAACGAAAGATAGTTCGTCTGCCATATATTTATAAACAAAATAATACCCAACAGAACACTATGCAGTTCCAACGCATAAAAGGGGCAGAGGACTTTTATCCAACAGAGCAGGCAATACGCGAAGCGATATACAACAAACTAGAAGAACAATCAAAGAAATTTGGATTCCAACGCGTGGATATGCCAGTGATTGAAACAACAAAATTACTTACTGCAAAAAGCGGCGAAGAAGTCAAACAGCAAATATTCATTCTTGAACAAAAAGGCTCAGAAGAACTAGGATTAAGATTTGACTTAACAGTACCAATGACGCGCATGTTTGTCACAAAACAAAAAGAACTGCAAAAACCAGTCAAATGGTTTTCGATAAACAAAATGTGGCGCTATGAAGCACCGCAGGCGGGCAGGCAGAGAGAATTCTCACAACTTTCCGCTGAATTATTTGGGTCTGACAAGCCAGAAGCAGACGCGCAGTGCATAAATTTGATTATAGCTTGTTTGAACAGCCTTGGGCTGACAGACAAAGACTTCACAATACGAATTAATAATCGAAAATTGCTGGAAGGATTACTGCTGGAAGTTGTTTCACAGGACAAACTGCCCGACATTGTCAGAATAGTCGATAAATCAAGCAAAATCGGCGAGATAGAATTTGCACAAGAACTCAAAAAACTTGGATTGGACTTGCAAAAAATAGAAGTCATCAAAAAAATAACAAAATGCCAAGGAAACCCAAGCATTCTAAATTCCATAAAGAGCGAACTCAAACCAAACGCACTCGCAATGGAAGGACTAACTGAACTTGAAGGAACGCTGGCGCTTGTGGACAAGAAATATATCATTGTAAACTTAAGCATCGCGCGCGGACTTGCATATTACACCGGCAATGTCTACGAATGTTTTGACAAAGAAGGAAAGTATAGATCTCTTGCAGGCGGCGGAAGATACGACCAGCTCGTGCAATTATTAGGAGGCGAGCCAACACCCGCGACAGGATTCGCA
>CAZNFZ010000142.1:0-2481 GCA_964572665.1 uncultured Methanosarcinales archaeon | reverse complement strand
CCTGTTCCTATCCAGAGTATCGGTTTGCCGATTGGAGCATTTGACGAAAAAACTAACACTAATGGTGCTCTCATAGCAGGTATTCTTATCGTTCTTGCACTTATAGCAATGATAACTTTGTTAGTGATAAGAAGACGGCCTCCGCAGACAAAAAAATTCATTTTTCAATTTGAACAGCTTCAGAAGAAGTTTAGAAAAAATCGTTAAAATAGAGTTTGATTTCCGTAAGAAGCATAAACTTTTTATAACCGTATAATTTCCTACAGTAATATGAAAAAGATAGTGATGTTGTTGGCTTTGCTTCTCGTGCCCACAGTCTATGCACAATTGGACTGGTCTATTACAGATTTGCGCTGTGGTAATGGAAAGATGGACCAATTTGAATTGTGCGAAAAAGACCTCGAAAACGAGTCTATTTGCGAAAAACTAGGGGAAAATCTCACTATTGCAATGGCGTGCTTCGATAAGCATTGCACCTGTGTGCCTAAAGTAAACCCGGTGTATTGCGGCAACAAGCGCAGAGATTTCATTGAAATGTGTGATGCAGGTGACCCTGACGACCGATGTCCGATGCTTGGCCAGCTAATGGGAAATCTAACTCTTAAATGCAACCCAAAAACTTGCGGTTGTGATATAGCAGACATCCCAGTTGATTACAGTCCAAATGTGGTTGAACAATTTAAAAACGCTACCCAAAAGACATCTAGTTGCGGCAATAAGAAAGTAGAGCGTAATGAGGATTGTGATCCACCAAACACTTTGTGTACTACTTCGACAAAAGATCCTGGAGTCTGTTCAAAAAATTGTGAGTGTTTAAGTCCTGATCAGCTGGGCGAGGAAGAAAATAAGGAAGAAGCAACACCAAGTGCTCCAAAAGGCACTGCAGAGAATCTTACCGAAGACGCAACACCAACTGAAACGCCTAAAACTGAAGCTCAAAAGGAAGAGCCCGGCTTTTTCTCACGATTATGGGATTGGTTGGCTGGCTTGTTTAACTAATGAAAAAAATCATCATTTTATTACTATTTTTATTGATTGCATGTAGGCCTGATTACGTTCCAGAAAAAACTCCAGAACCAACTGCCATGCCAAAAGTGGAAACTACCGTTCCAAAACAGCAATTGACTATGGAGCCTGCAACCAGAACTGTCAAGCAGTCAGGAACGATTGGCACTTTCATCTATGGACTAACTGAAGATAACCGTTTGGCAAGCATTGAAAAAACCGGCGCTAAATGGGAATATCATTATGAAAATGGCCAGCTTGCAGAGATTTCTGGCCCGCAAGACATTCGATTTATGTACGAACAAAATAAACTCTCAGCTATTGATTTTGGCGCGACGAAACTGCAGTTCAAATATGACTCTCGCAGCAGACTTGTTGAAGTAAAAGGCGCGCAGGAAACATTGCACGTTGAATACGACAGCTTGGACCAAATCAGGGGAATTAGAAGGGGTGTTGCTGGCGAAACAAACATCGATTATGACAAACAGGGAAAAATAAAGTACGTGACAAGAGGCGCCATTACAACTAATGTGTTCATGGACGACAAGAATAGAATCAGGGAGTTCGAAGCGGACGATACTAAAATGATTCTTGGTTACTGGCGCGATAACAAAATTATCTCAATGACCGGAAAGACCTTTGGGCCAGGTGTTGCAGTAAGCTATGGTCCAAATTATCCTCCATTTGAGGCAAATGTTATCAGCGCTGAAGACAACAGTAAATTTACATCAGCTTACACTGACACCTTATTCAAAGTTGTTGATGATTATGTTTATTGCAAATATATGCGAAGGCTGAAAAGTGTTTTGTTTGAAGGCCTTAGTTACACATTCTACGTGAATTATTTCAAGGGAGACTTGGCTGGATACATCGCGATGCAGTTCAAGTGTTTGCCGTATGAATCATAAAGAAAAGCCGTTGGCAGAGCTCACTTTGAGAAAGTACGAAAAACCATATAAGCTGACGGGCAGAGAATTAGTAAAGAAATTATGTTTGAGTATTGGGCTTTTGCAGCCTGCTGACGGCAGGGATGTCATTGTTGACGTCTTTATTTCATTGCTAAAATCTCCAGAGCCTATTGCGCTGAAAGATATTGAAAAATCGGTTAAATTGTCAAGAAAACAGCATAATCTGCCAGCGACTGGCAGCGCATCATCAAATGTTAGGCGCCAGGTCAAGCGCCTGAAAGATTGTTTTATTGTTGAAAAGGTTGGCAAGAGCTACAGAATTGCGGAAAACGCTCCCTTGCATGAAGTATTTGCAGAAAAAATTGAAAAGTTTTATTTACCCACCATTGTTTCAAGGGTAAAAGAGTATTGTGAAGCAGTAGAAAGTGAGAGGTGGAAGAATGGTAGACCAGAATTGTCCCAAGTGCAAAAACCCGATGAATAAGTCGTTCGCAACTATTAGTGGAAACGCGAAGTACATGACATGGGAGTGCGAAGTTTGCAATCATAAAGAAATGAAGTGTATTGG
>CAZNFZ010000141.1:0-1768 GCA_964572665.1 uncultured Methanosarcinales archaeon | reverse complement strand
TATTCTTCTAGCAAACTTGAAGTGATTGTGCGCAACCAAGACATGTGTACAACTCATTACTACAAGTTCGATGGAACTGCGGTAAAAAACTACCGCAACGAATTTTATGACGACAAAAATGTAGAATGGCTCGTTGAATCTATTCCTGAACTTGACCAATTACCCAAAGACATTGCCGCAAAGCTTCAGGCTGGAAAGAAAAGAGATATTCCCGAAACGCCGCCTATCGAACAAGCTTAATCAGCGCGTTTGCTAATTTCTCGCTGTCGTGACGGATAAGTTCAGGCATTGACATAACATCTCCTGTGATGAGCTTCACATCGGTTTTAATGATTTCTTTATCATCGATTTGAACAGGGAACTGGTTTTGGCTGGCATATTTCTTCAATAGAATTGGATCGCCTTTTGACGTGTTGCATAAAATGACGTCTGGAGCGCCGCCAAATTTGATAATTTCTTTCAAATAATCAGACGCTTTGTAGCCGGTTGTCTCACCAAACTTCGTCATAAGACTGCAGACAAACACTTTCTTCGCTTTCGTTGCTTTCAATGCTTCAGGAATACCCTTAACCAATAAGTTTGGAACAATGCTTGAGAACAAATCGCCTGGACCGATAATAACTAAGTCAGCATTTTTGATGGCTTGTACAGCTTCAGGATTTGCTTTCGCATCCGGCTCGAGCCACGTTTTCATAATTCGCAAATTTGGATCATGCTGCGGAATGTCAATGTTTGTCTCTCCTTTGATAACCTGCTTGTTTTCAAGCTCTGCACAAACATGGCAGTTGTCGAATGATACAGGAAGTACTCGGCCCTTAATGCGCAGAATCTTTGATGCCTGGCTGATCGCTTCTGCATCACTGCCAGTCAGTTCAGTAAGTGCTGTCAAGAAAAGGTTGCCAAATGAATGCCCTTGCAGGCTGCTGTGCTCGTCGAAGCGGAACATAAACAACTGCCTTAGAATATTGTCGTTTTCGTCAGCTAAGGCGATAAGGCAACGCCTAACGTCGCCTGGAGGCAGGATGCCGAACTCGTCACGCAAAAGACCGGTAGAGCCACCGTTGTCAAACATAGTAACAATTGCGCTCAGGTCATCAACTTTGTTTTTCAGGCCCTTGAGCACTGTAAAACTGCCAGTTCCGCCTCCAATAACAACAACTTTCATACTTTAATGAACTCCTGCAATTTTTCTTTTGAAGCTTTCAATTCTCCCCATGCTTTCTTGAAGGCGGGATGAATCAGTTCTTTTCCCTTTTTCATCTCTGACTCAAGCTTTTTTATCGTCCAAAACTCACCCGAGGCAACTTCCTCATCGTCCAATTGAATATTTCCTTTGAAATCCTTAACTGCAAATAATGTTATCAAGACGCGCTCATTCTCATCATGAAAGCCAAATTCAATAATGTTTTTTATCTTAGGTGGAGGCACGCATACGCCTAACTCTTCAAACAATTCACGCTCAGCAGCTTCCTTGTACGTCTCGCCGCTTTGCACGTGACCGGACAAAGAGCCTTCCCAGCAATTGGCGTAAAACTCCTTTGAAGCTGCCCTTTTCTGCATGAACAATCTTCCATCAGGGTCAAACAGCATTACGTATATGTTGCGATGCAGCAATTTCTTCTTGTGCGCTTCCTTTCTATCAGCCTTGCCCACTATTTCATCATGCGCATCAACAATGTCCAACTCCTCTTTCATATTGAAACTTGACCAACAGGGGTATATAATCTTTTTCGCTATAGTAAGATTTTTAAATAACATATGGAAAGAA
>CAZNFZ010000140.1:0-2421 GCA_964572665.1 uncultured Methanosarcinales archaeon | reverse complement strand
CATAAGAAAAATGCAAGTGCCTGGCTATTTAAGTTTTTAGGGGCGCAGCCAGCGTGCTTCCCAATAACTCACATCGCCTTCATCATCTACTATTGCCATCAATAATTTCTTTTTGGTGCTGTGCGCAACTCTGTTTTTTGCTGCAAAGTCTTGCCACGTCATTTTTTGCGATTCTTTGGCTGGGTAAACAATCCATTTGGCATGGTCTTGTCCTGGCTTGACGCCTCTTTCATATATTCTGAAGTCTGCGCCGAACTTGAGTGCGGTCTTGATTACGTATCCTCTGTTTCTGAAGTCTTGGAATACCGCATATCGGGTCCAGAAATCGTGCTCAATGCGCGTTGCTTTTTTGCTTAATTGCGCAAAAGATACTGGCTTTGATCTGCCATTTACTACAATGATGCGTTTTTTCTCGGTAAGATACACGGCTTCTATAAGTGCGAGTTTTATTCTTCCATCTGCAAGTAGTGTTCCGTAGCTGTTTTTCTCGAACAGTGCGCGCGCTTCCGGGCTGTTTTCTGTCACAACCGTTTCTTTGCTGAGCAATGCTTTGATTTCGTGCATGCTATCAACTCCAGTATATATGTTTAAAAAGCTTGCCATAGGTTTATAAGTATCGAGGAGGATTATCGACATATGCAAATTACATTTTTGGGCACATCTTGTATGATGCCGACTAAGGAAAGGAATCCGAGCGCGGTTTTTATGCAGTTCAAGTCAGATGGTATTCTGTTTGATTGCGGTGAAGGAACTCAGCGGCAGATGAAAATTGCAGGCATTCCATTGTCGAAAGTTACCAGGATTTGCATTTCTCATTGGCACGGCGACCATATTCTTGGTTTACCCGGCTTGTTGCTGACAATCGCTTCGCTGGATCTCAGCAGGAGCATTGACATTTATGGCCCAAGAGGAAGTAAGAAATCTTTCCAGGCGTTATTTGGTGGAATTGAATTTGAGACAAAATTCAACATTAAGATTACTGAAGTGGACGAAGGGGTGTTTTTTGAGGACGAGGATTTTGCTTTGGAAAGCCTTCCAATGAAACATCCGGTGCCGTGCGTCGCATTTGCTTTTGTTGAAAAGGACAGGCGCAGAATTAAGGTTGATTATGTAAAGAAATTTGGCATTCCTGAAGGCCCATTGCTAGGCAAATTGCAGCGTGGAGAAAATGTTGAGTTCAAGGGAAATAAAGTTTCTGCTGATGACGCAACAACCGTAATCAAGGGAAGAAAGATTGTGTTCATGACTGATACACTCATCAACGATAATTGTTTCAAGCTTGCTGCGAATGCGGATATTTTGATTATTGACAGTACGTATTCGAGTAAGTTGAAAGACAAAGCCATTGAGCACAGCCATCTGACTGCATTGGAAGCCGGCCAGATTGCTTCGCGTGCTGGTGTCAAGAAATTAGTGCTCACTCATTTCAGCGCTCGCTACAAGAACACGTCTGAATTGGAAGAAGACGCGCGCACTGCTTTCGATAATGTCATCTGTGCGCACGATTTTATGCGTATTACGCCTTAATTACTTCTTAACAGCCAGCTTGATATCGCCTGCTTTCACAGTTTTTCTGCCTGCGTGGAGTGCAAACTTGACTGCGTCTGAAGCAACTGTTTTCGCGTATTCTTCAAGAACTTCTTTTAGTGCTGCTTTTGCTTTGTCTGAAACTCGCTCTGCGCCTGCCTGTTTCATGATTTGTTCCATTGCAGCGAGCGGGATAAGTCGTTTTGAGTTTATTGCCATCTTGAACCACCTCAGAAAGCTCTAAACAGCCTTGTTTATTTAAAATTTGCCATTTGCGTCCTTTTTCTATTATTTTCCGACGAACAAATGCGACTGAACGGAGTTCGGAGCATATTGTGAGGAGTGTTTCCGAGCGAAGCGAGCAAATGTTTTTATGTGAAACTGCTTCTTCCTGTGTTGTGAAAGCGAAAGTAAAGGGGTCGAACGCGGAACGTGAACTTATCCATTTGTTTTGGGGCACTAAAGAATGGACCGCGTGCAGAGTGGCCGGCAGTGGCAGTATGAAATATCCTTCTCCAGACATTATTGCCAACAAAGAAGGAATAAACTTGGCAATTGAGTGCAAATCAACTGGCGGCAATAATCAGTATTTAGAAAAACGGGAAGTTGAAGAGTTGGTTGCGTATGCAAAACGCGCCGGTGCACGTCCGTTGATTGCAGTTCGCTTTGACCGTCAGCCTTGGCGTTTTTTGAACCCTGATGATTTGAATTCTACTGAGAAGAATTTTGTAGTAACACCTGAGCTTGCAGAGCTGCGCGGCTTGCTGTTTGAAGAGTTAACGAAAGGTTTATAAACGTCCACCGTCGAAAAAACAACGTGCCACAGAATACCAAGATTACCAGCAAGATTGTTGAAGAGATTGTTTCTGAGGTTGCTGGCGAGGACGTTTTACC
>CAZNFZ010000139.1:0-8346 GCA_964572665.1 uncultured Methanosarcinales archaeon | reverse complement strand
AATGATAAGTTAGAACACGCGAAAGAAATGGCAGAACTTCTGAGACCATTCAAGCACATTATAATTAACTTAATTCAATATAATCCAGTTGATGGCATTTCTTTCACAAGGCCTTCAGAAGATACTGCGAAGGCGTTCAAGCAGGCGTTAATTGAGGCCGGTTACAAGACTATAATTAGGACGACAAAAGGCATTGACAAGAACGCCGCGTGCGGTATGCTGTCTACAAAGCCATTGAAGATTTTGTCATAAAGTTTTTAAAGGGCTGTTTTTTCCGTCGATATAGGGTGAGTGAAGATGAGTTTTTTACAAAATTTGAATAGGGAAACATATGACTTTACGCGTACTTTTGCAGTGTATGACGATAAAGGCAAGGAAGTAAGTCCAGCAAGAGTTTTGAGAATACCTGGCAGTGATGAGCGTTCAAGGAAGACTGTTAGCGCTTTTGTTCCGCTTATGGACGATGCTGACAGCATTGACTGCATTGTAGAAGCGTCGTTGAACGACTCGTGCTTTTTGGTGGAGATGACGAACGTAACCACTGAGCGCAGCGCTATATTGAAGCTGACATACAGCGGAGAGGCGTATTCTGCCAAAGTGCTTTTGGGCAGCGAGCAGTTGTCAGTGAAAAGCGGGGTTTCAAACGCCCAACAGGATATCAGGAACTACCTTAACGCTGTTCCTGAGGAAAAGCGCAAGACGCGTTCAATAAAAATCGTTGAAGCTGTAGACTCTGAAGAAGACAAATACGGCCACCTCGAGAGCCAATTCGAATAGTTATTTCTTTTTTTTATTCTTGTTCTATATACGCATAAGATTTATAAACAATTCAACGCCAACTTCACGTTACTGCCGGGGTAGTGCAGTGGTCTAGCACGCGAGCCTGTCGCGCTTGCAACCCGGGTTCAAATCCCGGCCCCGGCGTACTTTTCGGGCTTTGCCCTTCAGTGATTTGTGAAGGATTTGAACCCCTGGGTTCATGTCAAAAATCATTGATTTTTGATCATGCTCAGAAATCTTTGATTTCTGACATGTCGGAAATTCGCAAGAATGATTATGAGTGTTCGGATTTCCGAGCAACTTGGCAAGCTTCGCTTGTCCAAGTAATCCCGGCCCCGGCGTATTATACGTATCTTATATTCTGCAAAGGTAGCTTAAAACCGTAACCTTTATAAACCCCCTCCTTTCCCTCAGGTTCTATTGTTACAGGGTAGTGCGCACAATGGGGTCAAACTTTTTAAAATTCTCTCACATTCATACCAGTCTATACGAATATCGATATCAGTTGAGTGAAACACAATCAATGGGCCGGTAGCTCAGTCTGGTAGAGCATCCGCCTTTTAAGCGGATGGTCACGGGTTCAAAAGTCATGGGCTCCTGCCTATGGTTGATAGTCCCGTCCGGCCCGTTATACTGAAAAACAATGGCAAAGTTTGACGTAACAAAGCATGAACTTGTACCGAAGCAAGCAAAGCTCTCTGAGAAAGAGATGAAAGAGCTCTTCGAGAAGTATTCTATCGATCTAATGAATTTGCCGAGAATTTTCAAGACCGATCCTTCAATTCAGAATCTTGACGTTAAAGACGGCGACGTCGTAAAAATCTCACGAAAGTCTCCTACTGCTGGAGAAACTCACTTTTATAGAAGGGTGGTAGCATGACTGTAGCAAAAACGCTCATAAAGAAGTTCTTTGAAGAAAACAGTTTTGTTAAGTCTAACATTGAAAGCTTTAACTTTTTTGTCGACAAGGAATTGAACACTGTGTTGGAGGAAAACAAGGAAATCGAGCCAACCATTATTCCGCCAAACGTTGAAAGCTTCAAAATCAGATTAGACAAAATCTGGGTTACCAAGCCGGAAATCACTGAAGCAGACGGTAGCAAGAGAAACATTTTCCCTGCAGAAGCCCGTTTGAGAAAATTATCTTATGCAGCTCCTATTTTTATTGAAGTTTCAGCACATGTAAATGAAGTGCAGAGAGAATCGTTCACATCACAAATCGGCAGCCTGCCGATAATGCTGCACAGTACTTATTGCCACTTAAACAAATTGTCACGCCAGGAATTGATAGAAAAAGGCGAAGACCCGAACGAGCCGGGCGGATACTTCATTATCAACGGTACAGAGCGTGTCCTTGTCAATATTGAGGACTTGGGTGCAAATCGTTTCCTTGTTAGCGAAGAATCAGGCGGCGTCACAGATTTCATCGGCAAATTGTTCAGCGAGCAGGGTTCATACAAGATTCCACACACTGTTGAAAAGATGAAGGACGGTATCTATTATTTGAGCTTCACCAGAGTGAAGCGTGTTCCAATTACGCTGGTAATCAAGGCATTGGGTCTGGTAAAAGACGAGGAAATAATGCAGGCAATCAGCAAGGACAGGCAGTTTGATGAAGTTCTCATTAACTTGTTCGAGTTTGTCGACGTGAAAAACCCGGATGATGCTATGGATAGAATCGCAAAGCTTATCGGCATCACGCAGACAAGAGAAATCCGTTTGGAAAGAATGATTGAGCTCATTGACAAATATTTGCTACCGCACATTGGCGCAAAGAAAGAAGATCGCATGACAAAAGCGCAGAACTTGTGCAAGATGCTTAAGAAATATATTGTGGTAGCGAGAGGCGAAGCGCCATTGAGTGATAAAGACCATTATATGAACAAGCGCATCAAGATGTCAGGCGACCTTTTGGCCGACTTGTTCAGGATGAACTTGAAAGTTCTTATCGGCGACTTGCTTTACAACTTCCAGAGAATTGTGAAGCGAGGCAAGTTCCCAAGTATCAAAGTTATTATCAGAGACAAGCTTTTGACTTCAAGGATTTACAGCGCGATGGCAACCGGCAACTGGGTTGGCGGCAGAAAGGGTGTCTCGCAAAGAATCCAGAGATTAAATTTCTTGAACACTTTGTCGCACTTGCAGAGAGTTGTTTCTCCGTTGAGTTCATCTCAGGAGAACTTTGAAGCGCGTGAACTCCACGCAACACATTTGGGCAGGTTGTGCCCGTCAGAAACTCCTGAAGGTACGAACATTGGTCTCAGAAAGAACTTTAGCATGCTCGCAACCGTAAGCAAAGATTTGACCGAAGATGATGTTCTCAAGCAGTTGAAGGCAGCCGGTCTTAGGGCGGTGCAAAAATGAGTGAAGTTTACCTGAATGGCAAGTTTGTAGGCGACGTTGAGAGTCCGCAGGAGTTTGCAAAACGCATTAAGCAGGACAGGCGCTCAGGTGCAATGTCAACTAACGTTAACGTGTTCTTTGATGAAATGCTTGACGAAATTCATGTTGAAAGCTCGCGCGGCAGATGTCGAAGGCCGTTGATTGTTGTGAACGAAGGTATGCCTGCCTTAACTGACAAGCACGTCAAGCAATTGCAGAAAAACGAATTGACTTGGTCTGACCTTGTCGAACAGGGCGTTGTTGAATTCATCGACGCTGGAGAAGAGGAAAACTGTCTTATTGCATTCTCAGATCAGGAAGTAACTCCTGATCATACGCATTTGGAAATTTCTCCATTGACCATGCTCGGTATTGTGACTGGTCTTATTCCATACGGTGACTATATTCAGTCAGCACGTCTTATTATCGGTTCAAGAAACCTGAAGCAATCTATTGGGTTATATGCACAAAACTTCTCGGTCAGGATGGACATGGATGTCAGCTTGCTGCACTATCCGCAGATGCCTCTTGTCCAGACAATGGTGCATGAATTGTCAGAATACGAAGCGCACCCGAGCGGGCAAAATATTGTTGTCGCAATTATGTCTTACAAGGGCTATAACATGGAAGACGCAGTCATTATCAACAAGGGTTCTATCGAGAGAGGATTTGGCAGAAGTACTTATTTCAGGCCTGCAATTAGCGAAGAGCTCAGATATTCAGGCGGTTTGATGGATACTATTTGCATTCCGGACAAGGACGTCAAGGGCTACAAGTCAGAAAGAGATTACCGTTACCTTGAAGGCGATGGTATTGTTTACCCTGAAGCAAAAGTAAAGGAAGAAGACGTCATTATTGGAAAAACTTCTCCGCCTAGATTCTTGTCAAACTTGGAAGAATACTCATTAGCATCAAACATTCGAAGAGAATCTTCAGCCTCGCTCAGGCATGGCGAAGAGGGCGTTGTTGATTTTGTTGTTTTAACTGAAAATGAGGAAGGCAATAAGCTTGTTCAAGTTAGAATGAGAGACCAGAGAATTCCAGAAGTTGGAGACAAGTTTGTTTCCCGCCACGGTCAAAAGGGAGTTGTTGGTCTTATTGTGCCTGAAGCAAACATGCCATTCAGCGCTTCAGGAATTATGCCTGACTTGATTTTCTCACCGCACGGTATTCCTTCGCGTATGACGATTTCACACTTGCTTGAATTAATTGGTGGCAAGACTGCTGCATTGGGCGGCAGGATTATTGACGGTACAACGTTCTCTGGTGAGCCAGAAATGGAAATCAGAAAAGCGCTTTCATCTCTTGGCTTCAATGAAGCTGGTACAGAAACTATGTACAACGGAATTAGCGGAGAAATGTTCGACGCCAAGATTTACGTTGGAAACATGTACTATTTGAAGTTGAAGCACATGGTCGCTAATAAGATTCACTCGCGCGCCCGCGGTCCAATCCAGCTCCTTACCAGGCAGCCGACAGAAGGTCGTGCAAAGGAAGGCGGTCTCAGATTGGGAGAAATGGAAAAGGATACTTTTGTCGCGCACGGCGCCAGCATGCTCTTGAAAGAACGATTTGATTCAGACAAGACAGTTGTGCCGGTCTGCGAGGGCTGCGGTATTATCGCAATTTACGACCAGTTCAAGGACAAGAGATACTGCCCAATTTGCGGTGAGAATGTTGAGATCAGCGATATCGAAATTTCATACGCGTTCAAGCTTATCTTGGACGAGTTTAAGAGTTTGGGTATTTATCCAAAATTGCAATTGAAGAATAAGTACTGAGGGAAAAAAAATGCCACGCAAGAAAAAGGAAGAAGTTGTAACGACCGAAGCCCCTGCGGCTGAAGAAGTTAAGGCTGAAATTGTAGCTGAAAAAGTCGCGGAAACTGCAGCTGAAGCTCCAAAGGAAGACAAGATTGAGAAGGAGCAATTCTCGCGTGATCGCATGGAATCAATTGCACACTATGTATACAAGCAGGTAGCATCAGTTGTGTTCGGTGTTCTTTCTCCTAAGATGATTAAGAAGATGGCGTCTGCAAAGATTGTGACGCCTGAATTGTATGATAAGGAAGGTTATCCTGTTGATGGCGGTTTGATGGACGTTCGTTTGGGCGTTATCGACCCTGGCTTGAGATGCAAGACTTGCGGTTCTAAATTAAAGGAATGCATTGGTCACTTTGGGTATATTGAACTGGCTCGTCCGGTCATTCACGTTAAGTTTGTCAGGATTATCCATTTATTATTGAAAACTTCTTGCCGTGAATGCGGTCATTTGATGATTGCTCCGGAAAAGTTGGCAAAGGCAAAAGCGCACCTTGACAAGATTGAAACAGAAGAAGGTCCTGAAGCAAGGCGTTTGGCAGTCAAGGCATTGATTGACAGTTCAAAGTCCGGCGGAAAATGTCCTCATTGCAAGGCAAAACAGCAGAAAATCACGATTGAAAAGCCAACTACTTACATTGAAGGTGACAAGCGTATTTCACCGATTGAAATCCGTGCACGTTTGGAAAAGATTACTGATGAAGATGCAGAATTGTTTGGCTTGAATTCAAAGGCTGCAAGGCCTGAATGGATGATTCTTACAGTCTTGCCAATTCCGCCAGTTACTGTTAGACCTTCAATCACTTTGGAATCAGGCGAGCGTTCAGAAGACGACCTCACCCACAAATTGGGTGACATTGTCCGTATCAACCAGCGTTTGTTCGAAAACATTAATGCTGGTGCGCCTGAAATTATCATTGAAGACTTGTGGGACTTGTTGCAGTATCACGTTACAACGTTCTTTGACAACAGCATTGCGCAGCTGCCTCCAGCAAGGCACCGTTCTGGCCAGCCTTTGAAGACAATCACTGAGCGTATCAAGAGCAAGGAAGGTCGTATCCGTCATAACTTGGCGGGTAAGCGTACAAACTTCTGTGCAAGAACTGTTATTTCACCAGACCCAATGCTTGCATTGGACGAGGTTGGTGTTCCAAAGATTATCTCAATGAAGCTTACAGTTCCTGAAACAGTGAATGACTGGAATTTGGCATTCTTGAAAAAGTTTGTCCAGAATGGTCCTGGTGTTTATCCGGGAGCTAATTATGTTGTCAGGCCTGATGGAAAGAAAAAGAAAATTACTGAGGAAACAAAAGAAGCTGCTCTGGAAGAATTGCAGCCAGGTTATGTTGTCGAACGCCATTTGATGGACGGCGACATCGCGATTTTCAACCGTCAGCCATCATTGCACAGAATGAGCATGATGTGTCACAAGGTAAAGGTTTTGCCGGGCAGGACTTTAAGGTTAAATCCAGCTGTCTGCAACCCGTACAACGCAGACTTTGACGGTGACGAAATGAACTTGCACATTCCTCAGACTGAGGAAGCGCGTGCAGAAGCTGAAATCTTGATGGAAGTTCAAACGCAGCTTATCTCACCAAGATATGGTCTTTCAGTTATTGGTTGCATCCAGGATGCAATCAGTGGCAACTATCTTTTGACAAAGCACGGCGAATTAACTGCGGAAAGAGCTACAATGCTTTTGGCTGCAGTTGGCATCTTTGACTTTGGCAAGATTTCGTTAAAGAAGAAAGTTACCGGAAGGGAAGTCTTCAGCGCATTGTTGCCGGATGGCTTCAATTATGAAGGTGCATCCCGCACAGGCGAGCCTGTTATCATAAAGAACGGCACGCTGATGGAAGGAGTTATTGACACGAAAGCTATCGGCGGTGAAGGTGAAGGTCTCTTGTTGCGCAGTTTGCACAAGCAGTACGGCCCTGCCAAGACTATTAAGATTATTCACCAGATTTTCCGTTTGGGTATTGAGTATTTGCTGCAGCACGGCTTCTCTACTGGAATTGCAGATGAGGACTTGCCGCAGGAAGCTCGCGATCAGATCGACCAGCTTTTGCATCAGGCAGAAGAAGATGTTGCCGCGATGATTGTTCAGTACAATGACAAGCAATTAGAAGTGTTCCCTGGAAGAACTGCTACTGAAACTTTGGAACTCAAGATTTTGGAACGTTTGAACAAGGCGCGTAACGCTTGTGGTCAGGTTATCAAGGGTTTCGTTAAGGACGAAAACCACGTTGCTGTTATGATTTTGTCAGGCGCGCGAGGCAGTATTACCTCGCTCATTCAAATGAGTGCTTGTGTAGGTCAACAGGCTATGCGTGGCAAGCGTATTGAGAAGGGCTATCGCGGCAGAACATTGAGTTGTTTCAAGCGCGGAGACTTGGCTCCAGAAGCACACGGTTTCATCATACATGGTTTCAAGCACGGCATTAATCCGAAGGAGTTTTTCTTCCACGCGATTACAGGAAGAGACGCTCTGATGGACACTGCTTTGCGTACTCCAAAGTCTGGTTATTTGTACCGACGTTTGGCAAACGCTATGCAGGACTTGCGTGTAGAGTATGACGGTACTGTCCGTGATGCAAATGGCAGAATTATCCAGTTTTCGTACGGTGAAGACGGAATTGACGTTGCACGCTCAGAGAGCGGAAAGATTGACATTAAGAGAATTATCAATACAACTGACTAGGTGAACAATGGTACACACAGACCTGAAGGAATATGAGGACAAGCTTCCTCCAAGCATATTGAAGGAGATCGAGGACTTATGTCCTGCAGGCAAGATAAAGAAAGTTGCCAAGAAAGTGTACGAAGAGTACCAGGCTGCACAGATTGATGCGGGCGAAGCTGTTGGCCTTGTCGGCGCAGAAAGTATCGGCGAGCCAGGCACTCAGATGACTTTGAACACTTTCCACTACGCTGGTGTCGCAGAAATGAACGTCACTATGGGTTTGCCAAGAATTATTGAAATTCTTGACGGTAGAAAGTCAATCACAACTCCTCAGATGGAGATTTTCCTGAAAGCTCCGTATAACAAGGGCAAGGACATCAAGCAGGTTGCTTTGGAAATCAAGGAAACGAAGCTTGGTGAAATTGTCACAGAATACTCAATGAACATTGTTGATTTGAAGATTGAGCTTAAGCTTGATTCTGAAAAGATTAAGGAGCTTGAATTGACTCCTGCTGTTATCGGCAAGGCAGTCGAGAAGGGCTTGGCAAATGAAGCATCTGTTAAGTCAGAAGACGGCATGATTACTTTGAAGCTCAAGGGCAAGGAAGAAGAAAAGGGCCTTAATGCTTTGTACCGAATGAAGGAAAAGGCAAAGGAAGTTTACATTAAGGGAATCAAGGG
>CAZNFZ010000138.1:0-3260 GCA_964572665.1 uncultured Methanosarcinales archaeon | reverse complement strand
ACGTTTGAGTCTTCAAGTAAGTCTACAAAACGCATTCCGTTTCTCGCCATTTTTGCCTGGTAAGCCGGACCTATGCCTTGCATTGTCGTTCCAATCTCGCCGCCTGTTCTCTTGCCTTTGACCATTTCTTGCGCCAAGTCCAAAAGCAAATGATAGGGAGTAATGACGTGCGCTCTTTCGGAAATCATAAAGTTGTCTTTAGTGAGTTCTCTGCCTCTGGTTTTCAAATCAGCAAATTCTTCTGCCAATCGATCAAAATTGAGTACAACGCCATTTCCAATTATGTTCATTTTTCCAAAAACAGCGCCGCAGGGAACTAAATGAAGAACAAACTTTTCGTTATCAACAACAACTGTGTGTCCTGCGTTTCCTCCGCCGGCGTATCTTACAACAACGTCGTGTTTTTGTGCAAGCATGTCCACAATTTTTCCTTTGCCTTCATCGCCCCATTGTGCGCCGATGACTGCAGTGTGCCCTGGATGTAATTGTATTGTCATATCATCTTCACCCTTTAACCTTGATGTTGTGCGTGTCGCCTACTACTGCCTGTGCGTATGGCGACATGCGCTCTATGACTGCTTCTTTTCTTAGTTCTTCAAGATTGTAACAGCCCGCATTGCTGAGTGCAGCGCGTATTTTCATCAAGTCTTTTTTCAGCGAAGGTTTCAGGCGCCCTGCGTAAGGCACAGTTCCTTCTTCTCCTTCAGCGAAAAAAGTGTGCTTGCTGGCGTGTCCGTATCTGCTGAGGTTTTGTGCGCGCGGCGATCCTTCTCCCCATGTTGCTACTTCAACCATCGCGTTTTCATCGGTTGTTACTTTGCCTTTTTTATCGATTTTTTCTCCTGTTGATTCAAGGAATCTGTTAAAGTATCCGCCCATCATTACTGCATCGCCAACAGTAAGCGCAATTATCATATCTGCAGTTCCAGTTATTCCTCCATCTGCAATAACAGGAACGTATCTTTGACTTGTCTTAAAGTATTCATTGCGCGCAGCAACTGCTTCCATCAATGCAGTAAATGGCGCTCTTCCGACTGCTTTTTCTCTTTTTGTTGTGCAAATGCTGCCTGAGCTCATGCCGCTTTTGATTATGTCTGCTCCTGCTTCCATAAGATACAGGGCGCCTTCATCGGTAATTATGTTGCCAGCGCAAATGGGAACTTTTGTTGGCATGTGCTTGTATGTTCTTATGACATCGCCAGTGAACTCATTGTAACCGTCAGAAGTATCAACAACGATAAGGTCTACATCTTCCGCGAGAAGCCTTTCAACGCGTTTTTCCCAGCCTTCGTGTGTTGAAATTGCCGCTCCTACTTTCAGTTTTTCTTCATCTTTTTTGAAAGCCAGTTTTACGAGTCTTCTTTGTCCGTCAAGTACAACAAGATAATTTGCTTTTCCTTCATCTAAAATACGTTTTGCATCATCAACAGTAATATCTGTCCTTCCTACATGAGGAACTCCGTTTCCAACGGTTGCTATTGCCTTTGTTACAAGCTCATCGCGTGAAATTGATGATTTGAGATAGTCTTGATAGGAGAAAACGCCTAAGAAAGTGTTGTTGACGTCAACAACGGGGACTTTTGAGTGGCCTTTTTGTTCGACAATACGAAGAACTTCATCGATGGTTGCAGTCTCGCGGACTTTTACGGGTTCTTCTACAAAACCCATTTCATAACTCTTTATTCGCCTGACAATATCTGCTTGTTCGTCAATGGACAAGCGTGCCGGAAGAATTCCCAAGCCGCCTTCTTTGCCGAGTGCGAGAGCCATTTCGTAACCGGTAACTGATGTCATCGCCGCGCTCAACAATGGTATTCTCAGAAGAAGATTTTCCGCAAGCCGTGTTTCAAGGTTGATATTTGTTATTGTGCAGTCCTTTTTAGTGAGCCCAGTGAGTAGGCTGAATTCCTGGAATGTAAATCCTGGCGGGTCTATGATAATTTCTTTCACCATTTAACAGAAGGACTCCTCACCTAGAATAATTTCGGTCAGTAAAAATAGCCTTTCCATCAGTTCCACCCCATTATATATAAGAAAACCCACTGAAATTGCTTATATATGGATTTCTATACCGCCTTATTAGTGATAGAATAGCTATTTCTTAGTGCTTTAACGGCTGCCAGGCTTCCATTCTTTCTGCATATCAAACGTAAACGGATACGTTAATCCTAAGGGTAATTGGACGGCATATTCTCCTTGTACGCGCCAAGTAACTTGTTTGTCCTTTATTGCCTGTAATATTACCGCTCCTGCGTCAAGGTAATTTATTTTGAGATTGAATGATTTCTGTACTGCCGAATGTGTCATTATTGAAATCGTTTCAGGCATTCGTATTTCTGCGACTTGTACGTTGTTTGCTGACGCTCGCATGGTGAACTTTCCTACTTCGACATCAATTTCATTCGGATTGTAAACGTTAAGCGCGATTCCAAGTGTGAAACTTGTCCAGGTGAATTCTCCTGCAGAAATTTCCAGCAATGTTACATCCAAATTTCTGATTGCGGTTACTTGCTGGTAAGCAGTGTACGTGTAAATTGCAACTCCTGCTAATATCAGGCATATTATTGCAGAAACAATGAGTAGTGTTTTCCGATGTTTGTGTTTCATTCGTAATAGTGTGGATTAAGGAAGGGCGCAAGTGCGTACGTTACGCCGTGTTCAAATGCTTTTGTTCGCGTTACCATTCCTTTTGTTAATATTCCCACTGTTCCCTCTTTTTGTTTTATATTGTGAGTTCCTAAAAATGCGTCTGATGCCGGACCCAGTTCTTTGCCTTTTCTTACTTCTGCTGCTATTTTTTCTGGCAGCATTAAGCATCCGCAGTTTGATATTCCTTTTTTGCCGTTTTTGTCTACAACAACCACCCAGCCGTCGAGAAACATGCCGTGGCCAAAGTCGTCTGTGTTTCCTTCAAGACCGAAGCCCAGGTCTGCATTTGCTTGTTTTAGTGCTAATTCAGCGCGTTTTGTGGCGCCAGAGATTGCTTCTTCTGATGAGCTAGGCTGTATGTTTGTTCCGTGATTTACTTCTATTCCGACAACAGTTGCATCTGGCCAGACTTTCTTGATAACATTCTCAACTGCCGCGATTTTTACTGGATTTTTGCTTCCAACTGCTATTTTCATTTGCCGCCGACTAATGCAAACAATTTCTCTACTTCTGCCCAGTTGATGTTTTTGAACACTGCTTCCACGTAATCCGCTCTTTTCAAATTGTAATCTATCATAAAGGCGTGTTCGAAGACGTCAATTATCAAAATT
>CAZNFZ010000137.1:0-5628 GCA_964572665.1 uncultured Methanosarcinales archaeon | reverse complement strand
GTCAAATCAGGCATTATTAACAGAAAAGAATCACAAAAGATTGTGAAAGTGATTGCTTCCGAGATACGTGTAGAAAAAGAACGCATCAAGCAGTTTGCCAAACAGGAACTCAAGCGCGGACTAAGCAAAGCAAAGCCGCTTGCAAAAAAGGCACTCTCGCGACTGCGCAAAGCACGACGCAAACGGTAAGCTTTTAAAGCACCCGAGCGTCTTTCTTAACCCAATGAGCGAACACTTCCAAAAAGTATTCCTCCAAGCAGACCCGTTTACGGATATCCTTGGACAGGAACACACAAAACAGCAGCTGAAAAGCGCACTGCTAATGGACAGGCACGTCATCGTGTTAGGTCCACCAGGAATCGGCAAAACAACACTTGCAAAAAATGTAGCACGGTTATTGCCGGCGCTTATAGTCAATGAATGTGAGTATAATTGCGATCCAAAAAATCCTTTATGCCCTGAATGCAAGATCAAGAAGCCGAAAACAAAAAAAGTTAATGGTGAAGAGCGGTTTGTGCGAATTCAAGGCAGCCCCGATTTAACTGTTGAAGACTTACTTGGAGATATTGACCCTGTCAAAGCACTTCAGTTTGGGCCGACAAGCTTACAAGCATTCACGCCTGGCAAAATATTCAAGGCAAACCAGGGAATACTATTCTTTGACGAACTGAACAGATGCCCAGAAAAATTACAAAACGCATTATTACAAGTTCTCGAAGAAGGAAAGTCCACTTTAGGAGCTTACACTGTAGATTTACCGGCAAATTTCATATTCATAGGAACAATGAACCCGGAAGAAACCGCGGCGACTGAGAAACTGTCGGACGTCTTTATGGACAGATTTGATGTCGTGCACATGGGCTATCCGGAAAGCTTGGACATTGAGAAAAGAATTGTTCTTGGAAAAGGGCAGAAGCTCGCCATAGAATTTGAGGACGAACTATTGTCCCTAGGCATTCTGTTTATCAGAATATTGCGAGAGCACAAAAATATTCTGAAGAAACCGTCAGTACGCGCTTCAATTGGAATTTACGAACGCGCACAAGCAAACGCGTTCCTTGCAAAACGAAAGGCAGTAACTTCCGAAGACCTCGCACAAGCATTAATTTCAGTCCTAGCTCATAGAATTGAGCTTAAGCCAAGCGTCAGATACCTGCAGACGAACGAAGAGTTCATCAAAGAGCAGTTTGACGCGTTCTCAGGGCAACACCCCGAGCTTTCCGGTGGTGGTGGTCTTTGACCTCGGGCAAGAAGTAAAAGAGATTTCTCAGGCGGAAGCTGCGGAAGGCAAACTCCACAAACAATATACTGAAGATAAATTGATGAATTCTGTCTTGGCAGGCGACAAGAAAACAGTCGAACATGCCGAGATGATTCAGGAAGCAACAAACAAAGGAATCGGCGCTTTCACACCAGACATGATGTTCGCCAGCATGACAAAGAACTTTTCTATAGCAAAACAAATCTTTGGAGACAAACTGCTGCGGTTGCTTACTGGCTACGATCCCAACTATATTGAAAAGAATTTGAAAATTCCTGAATTCAGGAAAGAACTACAGAAAGCTGTGTATGAAAATATTGGCCAGATGAAAGATGAAAATTTACTTGATTCTGAAGGCGTGATTACGGACAAAGGAGCAGAACTCGGCGCTCTCGTGCTAGTAAAAGAACTTGACAAGTTTGTTACCAAAGACAAAATGGGAGAAAAAGTCAACAAACAAGTACGGCATTATGGCGAGAAGGCAGGAACGCGAAATTACAGGAAAGGCGACCGTTACAAAGACATCAATATCAAACGTTCAGTGCACATGGCAATCAGAAGAGCGCACAAAACTTTGATGGTACACGACCTGATGACTTCCGAACGGGAAGGCAGAGGAAAAGTTTCTGTAATCTTTGCACTTGACGCGTCCGCAAGCATGAAAGGAAAGAAATTAGAGACATCAAAGAAAGCGGGAATCGCTTTAGCTTACAAAGCGATACAAGACAAAGACGACGTTGGACTGGTCGTATTCGGCAGCGAAATCAAAAGCGCCATCCCTCCAACACGAGACTTTTCAAGCTTACTAAACGCTATTTCACACATCAGGGCAAGCAAGCAGACAGACTTTGCAGCAATGATAGCAAAAAGCGTTGAATTATTCCCGGCAACCAAAGAAACAAAACATTTGATATTGCTTACAGATGCCTTGCCGACAGTCGGCAAGGACCCAGAAAAAGAAACACTGCAGGCAGTCAGCACAGCACGCAGCGCGGGAATAACAATTTCACTTGTCGGAATTCAACTGGACAAAGAAGGCATTAATCTGGCACGGCAAATAACCAAAATAGGCGAAGGAAGGCTTAGTTTAGCAAAAGACCTCAACAATGTTGGAAGCATTGTTCTAGAGGATTATTATGCCGTGCGGTAGTCACTCAGTCGTCATCACTCATGTTTAAAAGTGAGTATTATTTTGTGTAACGTATGGTCTTCGAGCGATTGTATTCAGCAGAGTTTCTGCACGACCACCCTTGGTATGGGTTCCTTCTGGGTATTGCATACACTGTACTTGGCATATTCATAGCCCTGATGATATTCCCCAGTGATCCTGCAGTAATCGCCATAGGCATCACTGCACTATTCCTAATACCATCACTATCAGATTTAACAGACAGCGCCGAAATCACCAGCAAAAAAGTGCCAACATTCAAGGCATACATGAAAGAAACACTACCTCACGCCAAAGTTTATATCTCAATATTTTTTGGCATATTTTTCACGTTCGCATTCTTCTCCATAATATTGCCAAAACTTGCAGCAGGACATTTGTTCAACGTTCAAATGGATGTTGTTGGTGGCAAAGCAATAGGTCAAGCATTAAGTGGCCAAGCACTGAAATTCAGCCCGGCATTATGGTGGGACTTGTTCAGCTGGAACATGCAAGTACTGGGACTTTGCTTTTTGCTCTCATTAATAGCGGGAAACGGCGCAATACTCTTCATCGCCTGGAACGCCAGCGTGTGGGGCACAGTATTCGGACATTTGGCGAAAACAGCAGCGATAGTTTCAACAGCCAATCCTTTTGTACTCTTCCTGCTCGTTATCGTCAGCGTCTTCCCACACACATTCATGGAAGGACTCAGCTATATGCTGTCAACAATATCAGGCACAACACTATCTGACGGCATACTGAAAGAGAAACTATTGTCAAAGAACATGGGACTTATTTTCAAATACAACTTCATACTACTGTTAATAGCAATAGGCGTACTTGCAATAGGAATGGTAATAGAAACATACGTTCTTGGCAATTTCCAACTTTATCGTACTATAATTAACATAGCGTTCCCGAGATAGCTCATAAAGCTTAAAAATGAACGACTCTGATTAAACCCTATGAAAATATTAGCCTTTACCGATTTGCACGCAGGCGTTACAGCGTACAAGAAAATAGTTGATAAAATCAAGAAAGAAAAACCGGACTACGTATTCTGCCTTGGCGACTTTACCATCTTTGAACAGAATATTGACCCAGTATTGCGCAAAATAAGCGAGCTCAAGAAGCCAGTATATCTTATTCACGGCAACCATGAAACAGATGTTATCGTGAAAAAATTATGCAAGCGCTATCCAAATGTCAAATTTGTGCACAGAACTCTCAACAAACTCGGTGATTATACTCTTATTGCGCACGGCGGAGGCGGATTCTACGGACAAGGCAAACTGGCAGGAGACAAAGACTTTGAGAAGTTTGTCAGAGAGAACAAAACAAAATTACACGGCAAATTAATACTTATAACACACGCGCCGCCGGGATACACCAAATTAGATTATCTTGAATGGCTTGATGACCACGCAGGCTGTGCAAGCTACGCTGCATTCATCAAACAATACCAACCAGTCCTTGCACTTTCAGGACATCTGCACGAGAATTTCGGCGTCAAGTACAAAGCAGGCAAGACAATCATTTGTAACCCAGGGCCAGAAGGCATGGTGTTCACGTTATGAGTAGCAATAAACGCGTTCTTTTGTCGCAAAGCGCTCTCTGGGCAGCCTACGAAGGATTGACATCAGCGTACCTGGCAGCATTTGCGCTCGCACTTGGCGCATCAAATGCAATCATCGGCTTTCTGGGAGCACTTCCATTTCTCGCAGCAATACTTACCCAAATACCCGGCTCAGAATTATCACAGCACTTTCATAGAAAGCACGTGTACGTATTTTTTGCAACTCTTGGAAGGCTTTTCTGGATTCCACTGTTGGCAGCACCATTCTACTTTGAAAATCCTATCATTTTCATCATTATTTTTTATCTGATTGTCAAACTAGGCGAGATGATAACAGACCCAGCTTATACTTCATTAATGGCAGATGTTGTGCCACGCGAGAGCTTCGGAGAATTCACCAGCAAACGCTACCGATTGATTGCAGCATTTGGAACTATAACCTTAGTACTTGGCGGATTATGGCTTAAACAATTTCCTAAAGACAGCCCGGTAGGATTTGCCATCATGTTCGGCTTTGGAACATTACTAGCAATACTTGCCACACTGATGATGGAACGCGTGAGAGAGCCAAAATACAGAGACCACGACCATCATTCTATAAAAGAATTTTTCACACTTGACGGGCCGATGAAACAATTTGTCGTATTTGGAGTTGCTTTTAACTTCGCTTTCATGATTGCTTCGCCATTCTTCGTAGTTTACATGCTCAAAAACTTGGAAATCAGCTATGTATACTTTGGAATAGCCACGGCAATCGCGACACTAGCGCAAATAGTGGCATCACGTTACATCGGAGAGCTCACTGATAAATACGGAGACAAACCAATTGCGATAATTGGGCATTTAGGAACGGCATTGATACCGCTTGTGTGGCTGGCAGTAACAAAACAATCATTATGGCTCATAGTGCCAGTGCAGATATTAAGCGGAATCGTCTGGAGTGCGGCAGACATCTCAAGATTCAACCTTTTACTAGGACTAGCAGACCCGCGCAAAAGAGCAATGCAGGTAGCAGAGTACAACTTATACTGTTCAGTGCCCCTTATTATTGCACCAATACTAGGCGGCTATATGACGGAGCACGTAACTTGGATTCTTGCAGGAATTCCTCTAATTTTCGTTATGAGCAGCATCCTGCGATTCTTCAGCGTATTTTTGCTTTTCAAGATAAAAGAACCCCGCGCAAAACGAGAATACCCGCTTGTCTTTGTATTCAAAGAAGCAATGCACTTCCACCCAGGCAGAGGAATCGTACACGGAATACATATTGTGAAAAGAGTAGCGACAGGACTCGGGCTCATAAAATAAATTCATTCGTTCCTGTAGTGTAGTTATGAAGTCTTTAATAATGAAAACAAAAGCAAAAGAGTGGTGATGCGTATGAAAAAAATAGTAATTTCTATAATATTATTAGTTGCGCTGATGACAGCAGTTACTGCTGTGCCATCAAGCATGGGGCTCTCAAAAGGTCAACCCTTTCTTTACCCACAAGGTTCATGTCCAATAGGCTCTTCAATAAGAGCGATAAATCCAGACGGAACAATAATATGTGAAATTGATGATGTCGGCGACACAACAGCAGATACTATCGCTGACGATGGAGTAATACAAGGCAACGAAGTAGACTCAAGTCAAGTTCAG
>CAZNFZ010000136.1:0-2782 GCA_964572665.1 uncultured Methanosarcinales archaeon | reverse complement strand
AAAGAGATTGACTCTCTGTTTAAAGAGCGGGCACGCGTGCGTATTGTTGTCCGCGGTAAAGTTCAAGGCGTGTTTTTCAGAGACTATGCAAAGAAAGAGGCTGAAAAAATGCAGCTTACCGGCTGGGTAAAGAATACTGATGATGGCGGCGTAGAAATTGTAGCAGAAGGCGACAAATCTTGCCTCAGGCAACTCATTATTTTGTGCGAAAAAGGAAACCCACTATCAACGGTTACAAAAGTTGATTACGATTGGGAAGAATATTCTGGAAAGTTCAACGATTTCTATATTAATTATTAGAATCCCATCAATAGCGCATCAGGGTCTTCCAGATGGCGCTTGATTTCTCCCACAAACTTTGCAGCCATTGCGCCGTCAATAATTCTGTGGTCAAATGACAAAGACATCGGTAGAATTTTTCTAATGACAATCTTGCCGTCAACAACAACTGGCTGCTCAGAAATCCTGCCCAATGCAAGAATCGCGCATTCAGGCCAGTTAATAACTGGCGTTGCGAACACGCCGCCCAGACTGCCAATGTTTGTAATTGTGAATGTGCCGCCCTGCAAGTCCTTCAGCTCAATTTCTCTAGTTCTCGCAAGCTCTGACATGCGCCAGATGTCACGCGCAATCTCAAGAATGGTTTTTTCATTCGCATTATGAATAACGGGCACCATTAAGCCGGCCTGCGTATCAACAGCAAAACCAATATGATAATACTGCTTGATAACAATCTCTTGCTTTTCATCATCCAGACTTGAATTAACATACGGGAATTCCTTTAATGCCAACAAGCACGCCTTGACGATAAAAGGCATAAAAGTTAGATGCACGCCTTTCTTTTCTGCCGCTTCCTTTTCTTTCTCTCTAAAATCAGCAAGTTTAGTCACATCAGCAACATCCATATGAGTCACGTGAGCTGCAGTAGACAAGCTCTTAGTCATATTATCTGCAATAGTCTTTCTGATGCCTTTCAGCGGCATTCTAAGCACTCTTCCGAACTTTTCAAACGTAACTGTGGGTGCTGCAGATTTTACTGCCTGCCCGGACCCTTTTCTGACGTCATCCTCAGTAATCCTGCCGCCCGGACCACTACCTTGAACTTTTGAAATGTCAACACCCATCTCCTGCGCAAGCCTTCTAACAGCAGGTAGGACTGCAACTGAAGGTTCTGCTGATTTTTTAGGCGTAATTAGTGTTACTTTTTTTTCTTCTTCGTCAGGAGCCTCCTCTAATTGGCCCATAACTGTAGTAGAAACTTTCTTCGCAGGGGCAGCAGTCTTCGGAGATTCTTTTGGTGCTGCAGCCTTCGAAACTTTTTCCCCTGCCTCGCCAATGGAACAGAGAACGTCTCCAACGCGAATCTTTTCGCCAGGACTGCCGTTCAACTTCAGCATAGTGCCGTTTTTTGGGCTTGGCACTTGAACAACTGCCTTGTCTGTTTCCAATTCAACAATCGGCTGATGCTCCTCAACCTTATCGCCTTCCTTGACAAGCCATTTGATTACTTCTCCTTCAGCAATACCTTCTCCCAAGTCCGGCAATCTGAAGTCATACGCCATTAAAACTTCATCACCTGCTCAATCGCCTTACCAATTCTCTCAGGATTCGGTAAGTAAGCATCTTCCAATTTGAAATACGGGAACGGAGTATCGTAGCCTGTCACACGTATGACTGGCGATTTCAAGTACAATAATAATTTCTCTTGAATTCTCGCGGCAATTTCTGCGCCAAATCCAAGAGTATGCGGCGCTTCGTGCACTATAATCGCTCTGCCTGTTTTTTGAACACTGGCAAGAATTGTGTCCCAGTCACACGGATTCAAAGTTCTCACATCAATAACTTCCGCTCTCACTCCCTGTGCGGCAGCAGTATCAGCAGCTTTCTGCGTCTCTCTAACCATCGCTCCCCAGCTGATTAAAGTTAAGTCAGTGCCTTCGCGCAGAACATTTGCCTTACCAATCTCCACAGTATACGCGCCTTCAGGCACTTCGTCCCTAATTGCACGATAAATTCTCTTTGGTTCCATAAAAATAACAGGGTCTGGGTCGCGAATAGCTGCGATGAGCAGACCTTTAGCATCGTAAGGATTGCTTGGAATAACAACCTTGAGACCTGGCGTGTGCACAAAATAACTTTCCGGACTTTCATTATGGTGCTCTAACGCACGAATGCCGCCTCCGAATGGAAAGCGGAGAACCAATGGGCACGTTAACTTGCCTCGAGTCCTGTTCCTGATACGCGCAGCGTGAGAAAACAACTGGTCAAGTGCAGGATACGTAAAACCGTCAAACTGAATTTCGCAAACGGGCTTCAAGCCTTGAATCGCCATACCGATGCTCGTGCCAACAATTCCGGACTCAGCCAAAGGAGTGTCAATAACACGATGGTCGCCATATTTCTTTTGCAAACCGTCTGTGGCTCTGAAAACACCGCCATCAACGCCAACATCCTCACCCAAAACGATTACTTTGTCATCCCTGCCCATCTCAACGTCAAGAGCATCTCTGACTGCTTCAACAATTGTTAATTTTGCCATTCATCCCTCTGCTCTTTGAGATTTGGCGTCAATTTGGAATAGACAAAATCAAACATGTCAGTCGGCTTTGGCTTATTCTTCTCTGCTTCAACCACACCTTGGTTCACGATGCGCTTGCACTCTGCCTGTACAGCCGCCTCATATTTCTCATCCCACAATTTTTTCTTTTTCAGATAAATTTGAAACCGTTTCAACGGCTCTTTTTCCTGCCAGGCCTTGAGAACTTTAGGATCCTGATACCTT
>CAZNFZ010000135.1:0-8463 GCA_964572665.1 uncultured Methanosarcinales archaeon | reverse complement strand
TGAATCAAATCTTTTCAGCCTATCGACCGCGCTGTACTGGTCAGTTATCGCCAAGTTCACATAAAATTGGAACGTGCGCTCTATATAATCTGGATTGGTGGTCAGCTTATTTTCCACAGCATCAACAATTGCTGCGGTCTTCCCTTCTTCTGTTTGAAGGCGCCCTATAAGTTCTTCAAGTTCTCCCATGGAATTTTAGAAAATAATTGACTATATAAGATTTATTCTACTTCAGAAGTGATTTCAGCAATTCTTGAATCACTGGCGCGGATGCTGTTCCTTTGGTCTGCTTCATAACTTGTCCAACTAAGAACATTATTGATTTCTGTTCTCCTTTTTTGTAATCTTCAACTGCTTTCGGATTTTTAGCAATAGCATCTTTGCATATGCTTTCAAGCGCGCCTTCATCTGAGACCATTGTTAGTCCTTGTTCTTTGACATATGCTGCTGGCGAGAATTTCTTTTCTGCAAGCTGCTCAATAAGTCGCTGTGCTACTCTGTTGTTTATTTTTTTGTCTGCAAATAAAGTCAACAACTCAGTAAGTCCTTCAACTTCAAATGCTGTTTCTCGCAATTCTTTTTTCTTGTCGTTCATCAATCTAAGAACTTCTCGTCTGACCCAGTGTGAAGTTAATACCGGATCAACTTTCTTGGAAATTTTCTCAAATAATATTGCGACGTCAAGGTCTGCTGCAATAATTTTAGCGTCATCTTCGTTTAATTTCCATTCTTTTACCCATCTTACTGCTCTTTGTTCTGCTAATTCTGGAATTGTTGCTTGGACTTTTCTTATCCAGTCTTGTGCGATTTCGAAAAGGGGCAAGTCTGGCTCTACAATGTAACCGTAGTCTTCTTCCTGTTCTTTGCTTCGCATGTGATAGGTAATTCCTTTGTCTGCGTCCCAGCCGCGCGTTTCTCTCTTGACTTCCTGCTGCTTTTGTCGTTGCACTTCATAGTTTAGTGCTCGTTCAATTTCTTTGAAGCCGGTAATGTTTTTGATTTCAACACGTGTGTAACCTTTTTCTTTTATTGAGACGTTCGCGTCCGCTTTAATGACGCAAGTGTTTTGGTCAAAAATGCCAAGATAGCCCAGAACGTTTAGCAGTTTTTTCATGAACTCGCGTGCTTCTGCTGGCGAAGTCATGTCTGGCAGTGTAACAATCTCGCACAATGGTATTCCGCTTCTGTTGTAATCAATAAGCGAACTGCCTGCTTCGTGAATAAGTGCTCCAGGGTCTTCTTCTATATGGACGCGTTGTATTCTGACTAATTTCTTGTTGTCAAGTACAATTTGTCCGTTGCTGCCTAGCGGAACTTCGTATTGTGTTATTTGGAAATTCTTTACTAGGTCTGGATAGAAATATGTTTTTCTTGAGAAGACAACTGTTGGTGCTATTGAACAGCCGAGTGCGAGTGCTAATTTTGTGCCAAACTCAAGTGCTTTTGAATTCAATACTGGTTTGCTTCCCGGGTGGCCTAAGCAAGTGGGGCAAATTGACGTGTTTGGTTCTGCTGCGTCTGTTGGGCAGCTGCAAAAGAGTTTTGTCTTGGTATTGAGCTGCACGTGGACTTCTAATCCGATAATAACTTCACTGTCCATGTGCTTTTGCCACCTGTATGATTTTTTGTTCTGCGAAATGTGGTCCTGTTATCATCATTCCAATTGGCAGTCCATTGCTTTCTCCGCAGGGAATGGTTATGTGCGGGAGTCCTGCAAGGTTTGGCGCGACTGTGAGAATGTCCATCGCGTAATTTTGTAATGGAGTTAATTTCTTTATTTCTTCAAATGTTGGCGCGACAATCGGCATTGTTGGTGTTATCAGAACATCTACTTGCTTGAATGCTGCTGCGTATTCTTGTATTATTTTTGTTCTGACTTGTGCTGCTTTGTTATAGAACGCGTCTCGGTATCCTGCCATGCGTGCGAAAGTTCCAAGTAATAATCTTCTTTTTGCTTCTTCGCCAAAATTATTAGTTCGAACGCGTGAAAAATACTCATTGTATGTTCCAGTTAATTGTTCTGATGCGCCGTATCGTAATCCGCAGTATTTTGCAAGGTTGGTGCTTGCTTCAGTCATAGCAAGAGTATAATATGCTGCCAGTCCGTATTTCATTGAGATGGGCAAACTTATTTCGATGCGCCGTGCGCCTTTCTGTTCTAGTTTGTAGATAGCTTCCATAACCGCCTTGCGTACATTGTTGTCAACGCCTTCTGCAAATGCTTCTTTGACAATGCCGATTTTGAGTCCATTGACTGCTCCTGGCATGTCGAGATTTGGCGCAGGAAGATCTGCTGATGTGCTGTCGTGCATATCTCTGCCTGAAATTATCTCTAGTAAAAGTGCTGCATCATCAACAGTTAACGCAATTGTGCCAATTTTGTCCAGTGAGTTTGCGTAATCTATAAGCCCATATCTGGAAACTCTGCCATATGTCGGGCAAATACCCACAACACCGCAGAATGATGCTGGGTCTACAATTGAGCCTCCAGTGCTTTCTGACAATGCGAGATGAGGGAATGTTGCTTTTTTGGTCAGGCCTGCTGCTCCGCCTGAACTGCCGCCTGTTGCTCTTTTTTTGTCAATTGGGTTGAGTGGTTTTTCGTATCCTTTGCCGACATTAACTGCAAATCCTCCAAAGCCAAATTCGTCCTGAACTGTTTTGCCGAGAATGATTGCGCCTTCGTCAAGGCATTTTTGGATAACTGTTGCATTGAAGACTGGCTTGTATGTTTTTAGGATTGCGCTGCTTGCAGTGCTTTCTACTCCTTTAACGCAAATGTTGTCTTTGACAGAAATCAATACGCCAAATAATCTTCCGTGTGCAGTGCCGTTCTTGACTTGTTCTTGTAATTCTTTTGCTCTTTCAACTGCAGCTGCCCATGCTGTGACATAGCGGTATTCTTTGTTTATTTGTTCTGCTTCTTCAAGTGCTTTTTCTGTATGGGCAACTAAATCTATTTTGCCTGCTAGTGCGTCTTTGACGAATTGTGTTATCATAGTACTTTTGGCCCCTTGAAGTACGGATCTTTTCTGTGTGGTGTGAGAGAAAGTGCTTCTTCGCGGTCAAGGCACTTGCCTGGCTCGTCTTCGCGCGCCACATTCTTGACTGGAATCGGGTGGAAGCTGGGCTCTACTTTGTCAGTATTGACTTCTGACAGTTTTTCAAATGTTGCGAGAATTTCTTTCATTTCTGCTGCGAACTTCTTGATTTCTTCTTCTTTCAAGTTTAGTCGTGCATTGGCAGCAACTCTTTTTACTAATTCGGGAGTGATTTCCATGTTCGCGGGGTTTGAAAAGGGGCCGGCGATAGAGGCCCCTTTGATATGATTGCAAAGCCTATTTCTTAACAATATCCGTCTTAAGTGCAAGCTCTTTCAAAAACTCCGGTGTCCAGTCCTGCGGGCTTCCATCTAATGGATTTTCTGATGCTTTGTTTCTTGGGAATGCGATTGCTTCTCTGATGTCGTTCAATCCGCACATTAATGCTACAAATCTGTCAAAGCCAAGTGCGATGCCGCCGTGTGGTGGCGCTCCATACTTGAACGCTCGCATTAGGAAATCAAATCTTTTTTCTGCCTCTTCATATTCTAGTCCAATAACGTGCAGTACTCTTGCTTGGATGTCTTTTCTGTGGATTCTGATACTGCCTCCACCGAGCTCAACGCCATTGAGTATGACGTCGTATGCTTTTGCCCTGACTTCTCCAGGAGCTGTTTCAAGTTTGTCCATGTCTTCGTCTTTCGGGCTTGTGAAAATATGATGGCGTGCCTGCCAGCTGTGTATTTCTTCATTCCATTCGTAAAGTGGGAAGTCGACTACCCAAAGGAAATTGTATTCTTCTTTTATCAAATTTAATTTCTTGCCGACGTGTAGGCGTACTTGTCCGAGTCCGTTTGCTGCTTTTTCAAATTGGTCTGCTGCAAAGAGTAAAAGGTCTCCTTCCTGTGCGTTTGTGGCAGTTATCAATTGCGCTTGTACGGGCTGCGGGAAGTACTTGACTACGCTGCTTTCCAAAACATTAGTTCCGGTTACTTTCATCCAGGCAAGTCCTGGCAGTTTGTATAATTTAGCAATCCCAATAAGTTCTTCTATTTCTGTGCGCGAGAATTTTCCTGCTCCTTTTGCGTTTAAGCAGAATACTTTTCCTTTTTTGTCTACTACGCTTTTGAAAACTGAAAAGTCTGAGTGCTTGACAATATCGCTGACATCAACAAATTCCAGTCCAAATCTTAGGTCTGGTTTGTCGCTTCCGTATTTGCTCATCGCATCGTGGAAAGTCATTCTTGGAAAGGGTGTTTTTATTTCAACGTTTAACACTTTTTTGTAGACTTGTTTGATGAGTCCTTCAACAGTTGTCTGGACGTCAATTGCGTCTACAAAGCTCATTTCCATGTCTATTTGTGTGAATTCTGGTTGTCTATCTGCGCGTAAATCTTCATCTCGGAGGCAGCGTGCGAGTTGGAAGTATCTGTCGCAGCCTGATACCATCAGTAATTGTTTGTAAATTTGTGGTGATTCTGGTAAAGCGAAGAATTTGCCTGGGTGTACTCTGCTTGGTACTTTGAATACTCTTGCTCCTCCTGGTGTTGTTCTTTGAAGTATGGGTGTTTCTATTTCCATGAATTTTTGGCTTGTCAGGTATTCGCGTGCTGCTTGTGCTGCATTATGTCGCATCAATAATCGTTGCTGCATTGTCGGCCTGCGTAAGTCTAAGTATCTGTATTCCAGCCGCAATTCTTCGCTCGCGATTGTTCTGTCGTCTACTTCAAATGGTGGTGTTTCTGATTGGTTTAGAACGCTTAAGTGATCAGTAATAATTTCAATTTCGCCAGTTACCAATTTGGTGTTTTCCATTCCTGTTGGCCGCAATCGTACGTGTCCGGTTGTCTGAATAACCCATTCTCTGCCTAAGTGTTGTGCTTCTGCGTGTGCTTCTTTGTTATGGGAAGGGTCAAAAACAACTTGAGTTATTCCATATCTGTCGCGCAGGTCTATGAATACAAGTCCTCCATGGTCTCTTCTGGTATGTACCCAGCCGCAGAGCACTACCTCTTTCTGGAGTTCTTTTTTCGTTAATTCCCCGCACGTATGTGTTCTTTTCATTAGAATAAAGCGGATATTGGCACTTTATAAAGTTTTGGCGTCATGTCTTGAACTTAATCTTCAAAGAAAGATCTTCTAGTTTTTCGAGTCCGTATTTAATGGAATCAAATTTCTTCCTGACTGGCGTGTTGCGCCAGTCAAACAGCATTAATTCTTCATATAATTCATTGACGAAATCTTTAATTTCAAGTGCTGTTTTGTATTCTCCTTTGATGGTGCTGTTGACTGCTTTTCTGACAAGTTCGCCTACAACGTCTCCGAGTGCTGAAAGGTAAACTTCAACATCCACTCCAAGTTGTTTTGCAGTTGGGATTTTGCCGGTCTTAAGATAGTGCACATAGCACGCTGCTTCAGAGTACTCTTCAAGGGCGTCATCATATGCGCCGGTGCTTCCAGAGAGGTGCGTGTCTTTCTTCAGCAAGGAATCTATTTTTTTGATGTTTGATTTTGCTTCTTCAAGGAGTGCATCAGCGTCTTTCATGTCGTCTCTATGTGCCGCGTATATGGCTGCTTTGCTTGACTTGAGGACTACTCTGCTGTCTGCGATGAGTTTCTCTCTTTGTGCGTCAAATGCTTCCATATATTTGCGCATTTCTTCAAAGTCTTTCTTGTTGAGCATGTTATTTCTTCACTCGTCGACATTTATAAATGTTCCCACAGAAAGCTTTATATAAACACGAAGTCAAATAGTGAATCAAAAGAGTTGATAAAAAATGGCTACAACAGTGCTTGGCGGCGTATTGGATTTCTTTCAGGAGTTAGGCGTTTATGATGTTATTTTGCCGTTCATTCTTGTTTTTACCATCATGTTTGCCATTCTAGAGAAGACAAAGGTGTTTGGCACTGAGGGCGAGAAAAAGTTTACAAAGAAAAATTTGAATGCCATGGTCAGCTTTGTTATCGCTTTCCTTGTGGTTGCTTCCTCGAAACTGGTTGAGACTATTACAAAAGTCAGCAGTGAAATCATAATATTGTTGCTGCTTGTCGTGTTTTTCCTTATGATGGTTGGAACGTTTTACACAAAAGAAGATATTGAGAAAGAAGGCGTTGCACTAAAGGGCGCGTGGAAAGTTGGATTTATGATTTTCATTGCAATTTCTATCTTATTCATCTTTTTGGACGCGATTGTTGCAGAAGACGGCAGGACGTGGCTTGAAGTGTTTTGGGATTGGTTGTCCGATTTCTACACTGACACGTCTGTTGCCGCGATAGTTTTAATAATCGCCGTGATTATATTTGTATACTTCGTAACGAAAGGAAAGGAGTAAAAGGAGGTCAAAATGTTCCAGTACTATACAACTTACTCAGGCACTGGCAGAGGCGTATTCCAAACGCTTGTTGACTGGGGCTTAATTGACGCTATTCTTCCTTTCGTATTGATTTTTGTCCTTATATTCGCGATTTTGCAAAAGATTAAGATTTTCCATGAAGAAGGCAACAAAGAAAAGGGCGACAGAAAACTGAATGGTATTCTTGCGTTAGTAATTGCCGCAATGGTTGTTATTCCTCACGTTGTTCAATTGTATCCTCCAGAACAAGACCCGATTAACATTATCAACCAGTTCTTGCCGAGCACGGCTGTTGTGTTGATTGCGATTCTCGCAGTAATCTTATTATTAGGTCTTGCTGGCGCTGAAGTTCCAAGCCTTATGCAGTGGGCTATTGCATTAGTCGCGCTTGGCTTTTTGGTTGTCATGATTTTGATGGCAGTGATTCCAGGCTTTTTCCCGACGTTCTACTGGCTGCAGGACCCATCGATACAGGCATTAGTCATCATTTTGCTCATTATGGGCTTGGTCGGCTGGTTTATTATCAGAGAGCCTGGAACCGGCGGCGGAATGAAAGATTTCATAGACAGTTGGATGAAGACGCCTTAAAGGTTACATGGTTTTTCAACAAACACAAAGCGGTGGACAACTAAGAGGGGTATTTCAATACCTTCAGGATTTTGGTTTTCTTGATTTTGTGCTGCCGTTTATTTTGATTTTCGTCGTTATTTTTGCCATCTTGCAGAAGGTGGTTTTGTTTAAGTCAGATGTAAAGTTGAACAAAGCTACTAAGAAATATGAGCCTGCCGGAAAAGATGATAAAATTCCTGACAGAAAAATTAACGCGTTGATTTCGCTAGCCATTTCATTGATGATTGTAATTCCTCATGCTGCTGGAATGTATCCTGCAGACATGGACCCGGTTGCACTTATCAGCAGTTTCCTTCCAAGCACGGTTGTCGTTCTTGCTGCAATGTTTGTAATTATTATGCTGCTCGGATTTGCAGGCGCTCAAGAAAAGAACGCTTTGCAATTGTTGATTGCCGCAATTGGAGTTGGCCTGTTAGTTTTCTTGTTCACCTTGAACATTTTCCCAACTTTTTTCCCGACAGGGTTTTACTGGCTGGCTGATCCCACAATTCAGGCATTATTGTTTGTATTGTTGATTATGGCGCTTGTCGTGTACTGGGTGATGAAACCTTCAGGAACTGGCAAGACTACGCCGGAAAATTTAAAAGAGTGGATGAGTGTAAGGCATCCGAAGTAAAATGGCAACACCTTTAGACATTTCAGTGCTGAAGCAGTTCAGCGGCATTTTCCCGTTCTTGCTAACGATAGTTCTTGTTTATGCAGTATTGTCAATGACTGCCATGTTTAAAGACAAAAAGACCTGGGCTGCATTAGTTGCAATTATTGCTGCCTTCATGACGTTGTTGTCTCCAATCGCGATTAAAACTATTAATTTGATGGCGCCGTGGTTTGTCTTGTTCGTCATCTTCTTGGTTTTGTTTGTTCTTGCATTCATGCTGTTTGGGTATGACCAGGCGGCAATTACAAAGTTCGTCACAGATGGCGAGTTTGGTGTAGGAACTTGGGTTATGGCAATTATGCTCATTATTGGTATTGGTTCTTTGGTTGCAGTGGTCAATGAAGAAAAAGGGTTTGGTGCATTGACTGAAAGTAACGTGTCAGTAGCGGGTCAGCATCCTTCTCAAGATTTTGGCTTCTGGCAGACGTTGTTCCATCCGAAAGTTTTGGGAATGGTCTTAGTGCTGTTAATCGCATTCTTTACAATTAAGTATATGACGAGATCCGATTAACTAACTATTTTTTAATGTTCTTCGTAATTCTAGAAAGCTCTTGAATGTTTCCGGTTAATTCTGGCAGTACTTTTTGGAATACTTTTTCCATTGCCTTGATTTCAGTTCCGACATCCATTAATGTTTTGTCATATTCTCCAATGCGTGCAACGATTGCTTTGTGCAGGCCGTCAAGGTCTGTTCTCATGTCAAGCACGCCTTGTTCGAGTTTGTCTATTCGAGAAGTGAGTAGGTCTTTCCATTCGTTTATTTTGCCAAGGTCTTTTTGCA
>CAZNFZ010000134.1:0-8364 GCA_964572665.1 uncultured Methanosarcinales archaeon | reverse complement strand
ATACTTCACATATGAATTAATCTCTGAACTCTTGCCAAGAAGCGCACAATCACCTTTAATTTCATCAAATGGCGCAGGGGGCAAGTTCAGCCCAGGCATTTGCAATTTAGGACAAACCATACAATTACGAACAGTCTGCTCAGATGGAAGAGTTTGTACTATTGGCTTGTTTGCACAGCCGCTAAGCGTGCAAACCTGCACCCCGCCGCAAGTCATCTGCGTCTGCCACGAATCTTTACTGCACACCTGAAGATTCTGCCCATCACAATGCATTTCACCTTCACGGCAAACTTTATTGTTAGACTTAACAACAACAGGCGATTTCAAAGGAGAAATGGTAGTTTCGTCAGTCAAACAACCTGAACGCGCATCGCAGCCAACCACGCATTCCGCACTTTCTCGCCAATTACCATTCGTACATACCAAAAAACTTTTGCCATCACACTTCGTATCACCTGACATGCACACGCCATATACCGCAGGCAACACTAACAGCAGAGCAATCAGAATCTTTTGCATAAACAATATCAAGAGAACTCCGCCTTTAAATCTTGCTAAACAACAACCTTTTAATATCCTCTTTCGCTTTTAAAACCCAAAAAGAGGAATATGGCCAAGATACTAGCAATAAAAGCACGCAGCATTCTAGACAGCAGGGGAAACCCAACAATAGAGTGCGAACTCAAGACTTCTGACGGCATATTCAAAGCAAGCGTACCTGCCGGAGCAAGCACAGGAGCACATGAAGCACACGAGCTCAGAGATGAAGGAAAAGAATACTTAGGAATGGGCGTGCAAAGAGCAGTAAACAATGTAAACCTAGTTCTTGCAAAGAAACTGAAAGGAAGAACAGTAAACCAACAAGAAATAGATGAATTCATGATAAAACTTGACGGGACTCCAAACAAAAGCAAACTAGGCGCGAACGCAATACTTTCTGTAAGCATGGCAACAGCGCGCGCAGGAGCAGCAGCAAAAGATATGCACCTGTACGAATACATCGGAAAACTTTCTGGAACAAAGAAGTTCACAATGCCCGTACCTGCATTCAACATCATCAATGGAGGAAAGCACGCCGGCAACAAGTTAGACTTCCAAGAATACATGATACTACCAGTAGGAGCCAAGAGTTATTCAGAAGCGCTGCGCATGGGGAGTGAAATATATCACGTATTAAAGAAAAATTTAGAAAACCATTTTGGAAAAATGGCAATAAACGTCGGAGATGAAGGAGGATTTGCTCCACCCCTAGAATGCATTGAAGAGCCGTTTGATTATATCACAGATGCCGTCATTAAATTAGGCTACTGGAAAAAAGTCAAACTAGGCATTGACTGCGCTGCGACAACATTCTGGAAGCAAGGCAGGTATTATCTTGAGGGAAAAGACGTAACTTCAGAGCAGCTTGTAAAAAAATATCAGGACCTTGTTGACGGCTATCCGCTAGTCAGCATTGAAGACCCATTCTACGAAGAAGATTTCAGCAACTTTGCAAAATTAAAGAAAACTGTCAAAGCACAAATTGTTGGAGACGATTTATTATGCACAAATCCTGAAAGGGTGAAGAAAGCAATCGTACGCAACAGCTGCAACTGCCTGCTTTTGAAAATAAACCAGATTGGCACGATAACTGAAGCATTAAAGGCTGCGCACTTGGCAAAGAAGGCAGGCTGGAATGTAATGGTCTCACATCGAAGCGGAGAAACAACAGACTGCTTTATTGCAGATTTGGCAGTAGGCATTGCTGCAGGACAAATAAAAGCAGGCGCGCCATGCAGAGGAGAAAGACTTTCTAAGTATAATCAGCTGCTGCGCATTGAAGAAGAAACAAAAGCGCCATACGCCGGCAAAACGCTAAAGTTCAACAATATTTCTTAAAAGGACTGTGTTTGTCTGAAGCAAGTTTTACGTGCGCAGGCAACAGAACAGGTTTCCACGACTTTTTTGTTGGATTTGGAGCTTTACCCGAAGGAACTTCAATCGCGTATTCGAAATAAGTATCGTATGGCATATTCCATTTCAACATCTGGGAAATTGAGGCTTTCTCAAAATAACGCCTGAAAGGACGCATAGAATTTCCATGAGCTGAAATTGCCACGTTCACTTTGTATTTTTTAATGAAAGAAATCACATCCTTAACGAAAGATTGCACTCTTGCCTCGACCATCTTGACGCTTTCACCATTCGGAGGCGGAAAATTATAGGCACGATGGTATTTGTCAAACAAAGCCTTGCCATTTTCACGAATGAAAGCTTCATGCGAATGACCCTGCAAGTCACCGTAACAGCGCTCAATCATTCTATCATCCTTCAATTTCAAAAAACACTCAGGATGATATTTGAGAACTTCCTTCAATGTACGAATAGAACGCTTTAGGCTTGTTTCAAACGCAACGTCAATACGCTTATTCTTTAGCTGTCTGGCAGTAGTTTGCGCATTCTGCTTACCTTCAGCAGTCCAGTCAGCATCAAGCCAACCAGTAAAACGCTTTTTTTTGTTAAAATGCGTCTGGCCGTGCCTGAAAAGAAAAATACTGCATTTCATCTTTCCAACGCAAGATTATGCGCCTCTATATACCTTTCTATGAACAATTTCCAGTCAGCAGTCGCTGCAATCTTCTGCGCCATTATCTTGTTTTCAATGCGCTCCTTTGTTGTAAAATGAGCAAAGCGCGACATCATATCGGTCAAAGAATTAACAATCTCTTCAGCTGACTTCTTGAAACGCGGCAAAACAAAAATGCCCGGATACTTGCCCTGCGTGCATTCTTTGCAAATGTACTGGCCAAAACCTGACAAGTCTGTTGTCAAACTGCTAACTCCCAACGCTGCAGCTTCCAATGGAGTGTAGCCCCAAGGCTCGTAGTAGCTTGGAAAAATTCCCAAGTGCGAACCCTGCATACTTTCATAATAACTTGTATCGAGCAAGCCATCTGCACCGGAAAGATAAATTGGGTAAAACACCGCTTTGACAACATCATCAGGAGAATTGTCAAGGCCGACTGCCTTAAGCGCATTCATTATTGAATCCTTATCTTCATCATACAGGAAATGAGTGCTTAATGGAGGAAGGCCGCTGCGCTGCAAACGCTTCAACTTTGGCTTTAACTCCTGCAAAAAATCATCTCCCAACAATGTTTCGCCGGTGATTTTCTGACCTGAAATCAGCAAATGCAGCAGACGGCTGTGAATGTCCTCGTGATTATCATCAATGCTATACTTTACGTCATTGAAAAACGTCTTGTTTTCAAGCAGTTCAGGGCGTATTGATTTTACATTGCCCGGCACCCAAAAGAATGCAATAATTGTTTTCTCGCACTTTTCTGCCTTCAGCAAATCATTTAATTTGCCTAACGCTTTGATGAAAACATCAACGCCCTTATCGTGGAATTCATACCTGCCAGCAAGAAAATAAATTAACGTGTTGTCGATATCAAAATTGCAATACGGGAAGAAATAATACATCAAAAACTGTTTTATTCTGTTTTTGAACAATTTGTGCTTCAAAGAAGCTTCTTCAAATGACGGGAACTTGGACATGTCAAGACCGTTCAAGGTAAGAACATCCGGCTTCCTGCCAAGAAAATGAGTTGCCTCAATGCCAGTTATCTCGCTAACTGTTGTGAAAACACTGGCGTTCTGCGCGCTCTGCTTTTCTGCCATGTGCTTGGCCCAGACAGAAGGACCCAATTTTTGCGCCTCCTTGTCGGGGTTAATCTGCTCCAATTGATCATAAATGTCACGCTCCTGCATTGCCAGAGAACGGCCCAATGTTGTTGCGTGTGTAGTAAATACCGTGCCTATCCTGACATTCTGATGCTTCAAATACAGCAATCCAGTTCCTGCAAGCCATTCGTGGAACTGAGCAACTATCTTTTTGCCTGAAAACGCCTTGCTGAGCTCTTCCAAAACCCTGCCAACAGCGTAAGCCCATATAACCGGCTCGTCAAAATCAAACCATTCTGTCTTTAAAGAATCAATCTGGTACCAATCCCATAATTTACGCTTAATATCGTCCTTCTGAACAGAGAAACCAGCAAAATCAATCAATAAGGTGTTCGGATTGCCTTTGGTAATCCACGTGCCATAGTGCACTTCAATGCCTTCCTGCTTGAGCTTTTCAAAAGCGCCCTTGCACTCTTCAGGCGCCAAATGCTCTTCAAAGACGCCCCACGCTTTCTTTGGAAAATAAGGACCAATCAGATAGTAATTATCACCGTAATGCTCCTTTATAGGCAAGATTTTGCTCTGGATAACGGTAAAAATGCCGCCAACCTTATTGCACACTTCCCATGATACTTCAAAAAGAATATCTGCCTTGGCGTCCATTCTGTTTACTCTTGCATATCTGTTCAAAAAGGTTTCATACTACTCAGAAGTAACTTAAGTTTCTTAGCAACGCTCCGCCGCGCCTTTGCTGCGCAAAGGTTATGTCGGAAATGCTTTGCATTTCCGAGCACCATCGGAAATCTGCGATTTCAGAGGATTTCTCTCCCCTACGCAAGCGAGGGAGAGAAATTAAGCGTAGACCGCGGCGAAATTAAAACGCATCAGAATCTAAACGTGAGAAATCATCAAGAGAATAGAAAAGCCGAGAGTAAGCGTGATAACAACATAAATGGTGTAAAGTTCAAATGCTTCCATGGTCATCAAGAAAATTAATAAAAAAAAATAAAAAATAAAAAAATGCTTTTAGACAGTTCCGCCTAATGCCGGTGATGGGCAGCACATTGCTACACCGCTACCGTCGAATGCATTAAGGATGTCGTTCAAAGCGTAGTCTGGGACCACATACAATGTCTGCAAGATTTGCGGAATTGTTCTGCAAACGCTTGAGTACGATCCACCGTAAGTGCTTGCTGCCCTGTTGAAGTTTGTTGGCTGCACTAGGCTGTCGTCACTTGGGTCGTCGTTTGATCTAACGATACCCTCGCAAGTTACTGCGATTGACGGGATCTGTGCTCTGTTTCTGTTGTATGATGTCTTCTGGTCAACAGTCTTTGTTGTTCCACATACACCATTGAAACATTCGCCAGTCACAACATTCGCGACTTTCTGAACACCTTCTCCTGCAGCGGTTTGACCGTAGCTTGAGAATGTACCCGTCTGGTCATACGAACTTGCAGATGAGTATGGGTCTGCTTCGCCTGATGGGAACTCTAATGCTCTACCTGAGAATGCTCTTGACGTTGGGTCAAAGACACCTCTGATTGCACCACCATATTCTTTGGCGCCTGGCACTGCGAATTCACCGACTGCTGACTTGCGTGCACCTGTGAACAAGAGCACTAAGCCAACGATGGCTATAATCGCAACTATGCCGAGAATAACTAATGCGATTCCTTTTCCACTTTCTTCTGCCACAACTGATCACCTCGTTTAGTTGTACTTAAGCGTTTTATTTGTGTGTTGTTACACACACGCCATTTATATATTTTTCGATTTGACAGAACGGTTGTACGTTCTGCAATTTATTAATAAATATTAAAAAAAAATTAACTGTAACTTCCGCCGTACCTTCCTTGCGTATATCCGGCAATGCCGCCGACCATTGGCTCACCTGGGCAGACACATACGCCTGCTTTTGAACCGATCGTGTTTATGACATTGTATCCAAGCTGTGCATAGTAGCCAGCTTGTTCTGGATTGATTGACGTCAGGAAACAGTTCTGACCGCACTTAATCATTGGCGATGGAATGTCGCCTGCGTCTCCACCAGTTGGAGGAGCCCTCTTCGGGTTACCTTCCCAGTTCCAATTGGTGCTCATATCATTACTGTCTGTTGCACCCGGAGTGTAAGTAAAACTGGAATCAGATACTCCGCCACGCGGAGTGCCTCTGCCTACCCAGTTAGGATATTCAATTCCTTTTATAGCACCGCCGTAAATGCCTTGGCCGGTTGCTGATTTGCTTTGTGTGAAAAGCAAAACCAAACCGACAATAGCAAGTATCGCTACGATACCAAGAATAACCAATGCGATTCCTTTATGTTCTTCTGCCATATTTACTTCACCTCTTTGATGAAAGTTATGTTAACTTTACACTACTATAGGTTTATGTATACTGGATATATTTAAATGTTGCGTTTCTTAGGCATGTATTCTCTATAAAGAAGCAGAATAACCGCAATAGTAACTGCTGAATCAGCGACGTTAAACGACGGCCAGAAGTGAAAGTCAATGAAGTCAATAACAGCTCCATAAAATATACGATCAACAAGATTTCCTAAAGCTCCACCGAGGATAAGACCAAGAATAGGCTGCATACTTTCTGCGAATGTTTTATGCTTCAAGATGAGAAAAACGCTCACCGCTGCTGCGAAGATGACGAAGAACCACGACGCGCTTTTCAAAATGCCAAAAGCGGTGCCGGTATTCGTAATGTGCGACAATGAGACGATTGAGAAATCGATTGATGTGTTCACAGGAATATATTTGGTAACGAAAAATTTTGTTAATCTATCGAGAAGAAAAACAAATACTGCTATGCTCCAAAAATTTAGATACTTGCGCGCCATCTTTGCTGATACGGACTGCTTTCGCCGCGCTCCAATCTTTCAAGGCGCTGCAAAACTGTTTCCAATTGTGCTTTAATCGTGTCGAGCTTTGAAGAAATCAACTGCAGCTGCTGCTCTGTTGACATTGACGATTGGAACTGCTGCTGATGCCCAAAAGACTGTGGAGCTCCAAATTGAGCTTGCGGCTCTGATGGAGGCTCAGTAATACCTGGCATCTGCCTCGGCATGCCCATCTGGTCCATACCAGAAGGCATATGTTGCTCTAACGGAGAAATCTCTGGAGTTCTCGGATACTCAGGCATTTCCTCCTCTTTCTTCCAGAACTTTAATTTGTCAGCGAAACTCATACATTAATAGAATAAGAAAGATGTTATAAAACTTTCTTCGGACATCTACTTTCGTGCTGCCTGTTCTGCCTTGTCCATCTCAGAAACAAATGACACTGCACCGCAGAATTTGGAATACATATCATGCAGGCCGTTGACAATCAGCCTTGCATATAATCTCCGATTGCTTGGACCGCGTGTACGCGCATCACAGTTTGGATCATATATGTCAGTTGATTTAGTAATTACTGAAAGCTCCATGCCAGGCAATGACTCATTGAACTTATCTGCAATATCCGGACTGCGCGCAAGCACTGTGTTTAATCTCTCACTGAGAGAAGAATCGCTTCTATCAAATGGGTTAACTCCTCGGCCAAGGGCAACATCTTCAACTTGGTCCAGTTCGGGCTCATATGTTTTGTTCGCCCTCTCAAGAAAATTAACGTACAAACTTGACGGCGATTTAATATCCAGCACGTATTTATCACCAGCATTGACTGCAAGAGAATAGCCGATTCTGACGCCCAAAATCTGGGAAGGATTCATATTAAGGAAAAAACGCTGGTCAGAAAAAACAGCCGCTCCCTTATACGCATTTTTCAAAAAACCATAACGCCTTTTTTCAAAATGCGAATTCGTGATTTCAGGAGCAATAAGCGCCTTTGCGCTGACGCCTGCCTTTGTAAATCCAAATGATTGATGAAAGAGCTTTGGTGCCATAGTACTCCAAGCGAATTCACCCTTTATAAAACTTTCTAATTTGACCACTCATAAGTGACGATATATAAAGGGGGCAGGAATATAAATAACCTGTGCACTATGAACATGCATGAAAATCGGGGTGGACTCATTTAGTTTGCAGCACACTTTAGACTCAGGGCAGTTCTTCAGATACGAAAAAAACGGAGAATGGTATGTCTGCCAGGAGCGTGACAAGCTGTTCAAGATACAGCAAAGGGGCAACATACTCGAATTTGAGGGCACTGATGCCGCACACATCAAAAGGCTATTTGGGCTGAATCAGGACTATGCCACTATAATAAAGACGCTTTCGAAAGACAAGACACTTTTACCGGCAATCAAGAAGTATAATGGACTGCGCGTCATGCAGCGCGACCCCTGGGAAACATTGGTAAGCTTCCAATGCAGCATTTTCAGCAACATCAAAAAAATAAAACTAAATATGAATCTCCTGGCAAAAGAATTTGGAGAAAATAAAGGACACTACACTTTCCCGGGACCAGGCGCACTTGACAACCTTGACAAAATAAAAAAGTGTGCGACCGGATTCAGGGCAAAATACATTTTTGCCGCAAACAAAATCGTTAATGATGCTTATTTTGAGAAGTTGAAAAAGAAAAACTACGAAAACGCGAAAATTGAGTTAATGGAGCTCCCCGGAATAGGAGAAAAAGTCGCAGACTGCATCTGCTTGTTCGCACTCGGCAAAATGGAAGCGTTCCCAGTTGACGTTTGGATAGAAAGACTAATGACAAAACATTATTTGGACGGCAAGAAGAC
>CAZNFZ010000133.1:0-1692 GCA_964572665.1 uncultured Methanosarcinales archaeon | reverse complement strand
AGACTGTGGAGCTCCAAATTGAGCTTGCGGCTCTGATGGAGGCTCAGTAATACCTGGCATCTGCCTCGGCATACCCATCTGGTCCATACCAGAAGGCAGATGTTGCTCTAATGGAGAAATCTCTGGAGTTCTCGGATACTCAGGCATTTCCTCCTCTTTCTTCCAGAACTTTAATTTGTCAGCGAAACTCATACATCAATAGAATAAGAAAGATGTTATAAAACTTTCTTCGGACATCTACTTTTGTGCTGCCTGTTCTGCCTTGTCCATCTCAGAAACAAATGACACTGCACCGCAGAATTTGGAATACATATCATGCAGGCCGTTGACAATCAACTTCGCATATAATCTCCGATTGCTTGGGCCGCGTGTACGCGCATCACAGTTTGGATCATATATGTCAGTTGATTTAGTAATTACTGAAAGCTCCATGCCAGGCAATGACTCATTGAACTTATCTGCAATATCCGGACTGCGTGCAAGTACTGTGTTTAATCTCTCACTGAGAGAAGAATCGCTTCTATTGAATGGGTTAACTCCTCGGCCAAGGGCAACATCTTCAACTTGTTCCAGTTCGGGTTCATATGTTTTGTTCGCCCTCTCAAGAAAATTAACGTACAAACTTGACGGCGATTTAATATCCAGCACGTATTTGTCACCAGCATTGACTGCAAGAGAATAGCCGATTCTAACGCCTAAAATCTGGGCAGGATTCATATTAAGGAAAAAACGCTGGTCAGAAAAAACAGCCGCTCCCTTATGCGCATTTTTCAAAAACCCATAACGCCTTTTTTCGAAATGCGGATTCGTGATTTCAGGAGCAATAAGCGCCTTTGCGCTGACGCCTGCCTTTGTAAATCCAAATGATTGATGAAAGAGTTTTGGTACCATGGCATACTAAGCGAATTCACCCTTTATAAAGCTTTCTAATTTGACCACTCATAAGTGACAATATATAGAGGGAGCAGGAATATAAATAACCTGCGCACTATGAACGTGTATGAAAATCGGGGTGGACTCATTTAGTTTGCAGCACACTTTAGACTCAGGGCAGTTCTTCAGATACGAAAAAAACGGAGAATGGTACGTATGCCAGGAGCGCGACAAACTGTTCAAGATACGACAGAAGGGCAACATACTCGAATTTGAGGGCACTGATGCCGCACACATCAAAAGGCTATTTGGGCTGAATCAGGACTATGCCACTATAATAGAGACGCTTTCTAAGGACAAGACACTTTTGCCAGCCATCAAGAAGTACCACGGACTACGCGTCATGCAAAGAGACCCCTGGGAAACATTGGTAAGCTTTCAGTGCAGCATTTTCAGCAACATCAAAAAGATAAAACTCAATATGAATCTCCTGGCGAAAGAATTTGGAGAAAATAAAGGACACTACACTTTCCCAGGACCGGGCGCACTTGATAACTTTGACAAAATAAAAAAATGTGCGACCGGATTCAGGGCAAAATACATTTTTGCGGCGAACAAAATAGTAAATAACGCTTATTTTAAGAAATTAAAAAAGAAAAACTACGAAAACGCAAAAAATGAGTTAATGGAGCTCCCCGGAATAGGAGAAAAAGTCGCAGACTGCATCTGCTTGTTCGCACTCGGCAAAATGGAAGCGTTCCCAGTTGACGTTTGGATAGAAAGACTAATGACAAAACATTATTTGGACGGCAAGAAGAC
>CAZNFZ010000132.1:0-3007 GCA_964572665.1 uncultured Methanosarcinales archaeon | reverse complement strand
TCGACATCACTTATTGCAATAATTGAACCGGTTACATCACCATCAACTGAGTCATTTGCTGTTGCGCCATCATCTGCATATGAATCTCCCACTGTGACGATTACCGGACTTGAGCCGAGCATCGTAATTATAGGCAGTGTGGTGTCTTCAACAATAACATCAAAACTTGCCACATCGCTGTTGTTTGCAGCATCTGTCGCCGTGCAATTGACTGCAGTAGAACCTAATGGAAATATTGAGCCTGAAACTGGAACACAACCCGCAGTAATTGTTCCATCGACCAAATCATCAGCGTTAACAGCACCATAAACGACTACAGCTCCTGACGCAGATGTCGCTTCCTCAGTAACATCAGATGGCGGGCTGGTAAACACCGGCGATGTTGTATCTTGTATAGTTATGTCAAACGTATCAGATCCTATGTTGCTTGAAGTATCAGTTGCAGAACAATTAACTGTTGTTGTTCCAAGAGAGAATGTTGAGCTAGAAGCTGGAACACAAACCGGCGTGATTGAACCATCTATATTGTCAACTGCCGTTGCGTTGAAAATGACGACAGCGCCTGCTGCACTTGTTGCTTCTTCAATCATATCTGCAGGAACAGTAACGACAGGAAGCGTTGTATCTGGTGCACCTGCAACTTCAGTCAAGGTTCCGAGATTTGTTCCATTCGCAACAGACGCAATAATAGAAGTGCCCATTTTCGTAATGTTCCCGCTCGCCAAAGGCGACACTGCTGTTGGCCGTACACGAACATTCTGCCATGTGAGCGTATTTTTTGCCTGACCATTTGATTTAGAAGTAACGGTGAACGCTATTTCGCTACCATTATTTGATGTTATGTTGAGCACTGAATTGTTTGCAGCATTGTTAATGTTCTTGTTAGAATTGTTTTCATTGCTGGTTAAAAAAACGGTAACTGCTGGGGCTCCTGTATCAAACTCAAAACCAGAAGGCACTAAAAGTATAATCGTTCCCTGCTGCATGTCAGAAGTTACGGTTTCCGTTATACTCGGCCCAGTAAGAGTTGTGTAAGCACCGCCAACATTATCCGCTGAGATTGCACCGCCACCAGTTGCAAGAGTTATTGTTGCAGCCGATACGGCAATGGTGCTAAAAATAAACAAAAATGACAAAATGAGCAATCTGGTACAATTACGCGCTGGTTTTCTGGTAAACATGTGTTCTCCGAGCATAATCTAGATAATTTCGTTATAAGTAGGTGTGTCCCCCCAGTAGGTAACACCAAGAAACATTTATAAACGCACATACCACTCTACTAGTAATGGAAGGACGTTTGCGGGAGATAGGATTTACCCCTGGTGAGGAAAAAGTCTACCTTGCCCTGCTGGAACTAGGCAACTCGACGTCAGGCACAATCGCAAAGCACGCAGGAGTTTCCAGGTCAAAATTATACGAAATAATGGAACGACTATCAAAAAAGGGTCTTGTAAGCCATGTCAAACGAAACAACATTTTATGCTTCAGTGCGGCCCATCCCAGAAGAATTCTTGATTACATAAGAAAAAAAGAAGAATTGTTAAGATCTCAAAGATTTTCGTTTGAAAAAAATCTCTCTTTTTTTGAAAATTTCATGGAAGGGAAAAACTCCCACGGAACAATCGAGTTCTTTGAAGGAAACGAAGGTATAAGAAATGTCTGTGAGACATTCCTAAGAAAAGCCAAACCGGGCGATTCTTTCTACGAGTTCGGAAATTCATCATCAGGCTATACAGATATGCTCGGATATTGGAATAATTTCAGCAAAAGGCGCGCGCAAAAGAAAATTTTGGCTTTTCAAATATTCAACCAGGATGCAAAACATTTTGGAGAACGCCGCAAAAACTTGCCCTATACACAAGTCAAATACCTGCCCAAAGTAGGACCAACACATTCACGAGTCGTGATATACGGAAGTGAAAGCGTATCTATTACAACACGATCTAAAAACCCAATGATTATCGTAATAAACAACAAACTCGTTGCGGAAAGCTTCAAGACATATTTCGATGTAATGTGGGAAGCATCCGAGAAATAAATAATGAAAACGTAACGAGCAAACCAATAATGAATTCTAATAACCCCACAATTTCTGAACACTAATTGGCTTCTCATTCGGATACGTGCATCTTGCATCCCGTTCCCAGTGACTGTACGAAGCATAACTGCCAAAACACTGGTAATAATGGAAGCCGACATGATTGTCATCGTATTCACAGTTGCCAACAAAATAACACTGAGCCCCTTGATTCATCCTTCCTTCAACAGACAAGAAAATAAGTGCAGCTACTAATACAATTGCAACAATGCCAATAATTGCGTGAATCACCTTCATTTTTATTCTTTTAAGAAATAAAGCTATTTAAAGTTACTTGGTGTATTCGTGAGACGCTGTTCCGCCAGTAACATACCTATACGCTTCCAAAGCCGCAACCGCTCCCATTCCCGCGCTAATAACAGTCTGCTTATATGGAACAAAAGTCAAATCTCCGCAAGCGTACAAGCCAGCAGTCTTTGTCCTGCACAACTCATCGACCTTAATCTCGCCAAGAGAGTTTGTTTCAACAAGGCCGTGCACCATTTCAGTGCTTGTTTCCCAGCCAATTTCAGAGAAAATTCCCTGAACTGAAAGCTCGCGTCGCTTTTTAGTTTTAACATCTTCAATTACTAATGCTTTCACAAACTTATCACCAATAATCTCAACCGGAACATGATTTGTAATAATTTCAATCTTTGGATCCTTGCGCGCAATTTCAACAGTAACTTCATCAGCCCTGAACTGGTCGCGCCTGTGAACAAGATAAACTTTCTTTGCAATACGAGATAATTCCAACGCGCCTTCAAGCGCACTGTTGCCTCCGCCGATTACAACAGTATCCTTGTTAGGAAACAACGGAGCGTCGCAAGTAGTGCAAGTGCTCAAGCCCCTGCCAAAAAACTTGTCCTCGCCAGGAATATTTAATTTTCTGCGCTCGCGGCCATAGCAAAGAAGAACTGTTTTGGATTC
>CAZNFZ010000131.1:0-2723 GCA_964572665.1 uncultured Methanosarcinales archaeon | reverse complement strand
CCGAGTGTTGAAACTTTAGGGGCGTGTTCGGTTATTTGCAGCGACAAGACTGGGACTTTGACGCATAATGAGATGACTGTGCGTAAATTGTATGTTAACCGTCAGGAGGTTGAAGTTGCAGGCTCAGGTTACTCTCCTGAGGGTTATTTTTCTCGTGAGTCAAAAGCGTTTGAATTATTGCTCAAGATTGGTGCGTTGAATAATAACGCGAAATTAAGAAAGGAAAATGATGCGTGGCAGGTTATTGGCGATCCTACAGAAGCCGCATTGCTGGTTAGTGCAAGGAAAGCAAAGATTGAGGTTGAAAAACTTCACGATGTTTTGCCGCGTGTTGGCGAGATTGAGTTTACAAGCGAGCGCAAGCGTATGACAACTCTGCACACAGTTGATAAGTCAAGAGTCGCGTATTCCAAGGGTGCTCCTGAAGTTATTCTGTCGCTTTGCACAAAGATTCTTGTGAACGGCCATGTTGAACATTTGTCACGTGCCGAAAAGGAGCAGATTATTGTTCAGACTGAAAAGTTCGCCCGCAATGCTTTACGCGTTCTCGGCTTCGCGTATAAGGATTTGAAAGGGCTTGACGCTAAGAGCAGTCCTGAAAAAGATATGGTGTTTGTCGGATTGCAGGCAATGATCGACCCTCCGCGCAGGGAAGCCAAGGACGCTATTGAGAAGTGCAAGACTGCTGGAATTAAGGTTGTTATGATCACAGGTGATCATATTAGCACGGCTCAATCTGTTGCTAAGGAGCTTGGCATTTTTGGAAGAGCTATTACTGGGCTTGAGCTTGACCAGATTGATGATTTGTCCGCTGAAGTTGAGAGCATATCTGTGTATGCTCGAGTTAACCCTGCCCATAAAATGAGAATTATTCAAGCGCTAAAAAACAACGGCCATACTGTTGCGATGACTGGTGATGGTGTTAACGACGCTCCTGCCTTGAAGAAGGCTGATTTGGGTATTGCAATGGGAATTAGCGGTACTGATGTTGCAAAGGAAGCTTCTGGAATGATTTTGGCGGATGATAACTTTGCTACTATTGTTCGTGCTGTTGAGGAAGGAAGAAGAATTTACGATAATATTCAGAAGTATCTTGCGTACTTATTGTCAGGAAACATTGGTGAGGTTCTTGTAATTCTCTCCAGTATTTTGCTTGGCCTGCCTCTGCCTCTCATAGCCATTCAGATATTATGGATCAATCTAGTGACTGACGGCCTGCCTGCTTTGGCTTTAGGTGTTGACCCTATTGAGCCTGGCGTTATGCAGCGTCCTCCTAGAAAGGAATCTGAAAGCATTTTTAGTGGAATCGCGCCTTACATTTACATTTACCCTGTTTTGCTTACAATAGGAACTCTTTGGTTGTTTGATGTTTTCCAGGCGCAAGGTCAGGCTAAGGCGCAGGCGGTCGCGTTTACTTCAATTGTCATGTTTGAATTGTTCCAGGCGATTAGTTGCAGGAGCGTGCACAAGTCAGTGTTTTCTGTTGGAATTTTCGCAAACAAGTGGTTGTGGGTTGCTGTCGCGTCGTCATTCGCTTTACAGCTCATGTTATTGTACGTGCCTTTCTTCCAGAACGTGTTCCATACTGCTGCGTTGTCTCTTGGAGAATGGTTGATTATTACTTGTGTTGCAGCTGTAGGATTTGTTTATCTAGAAGTGCACAAATTCTTAGTACATCGGTAATCCGCCTTGCGGATTCCGATTGTGCTCGAAAACTTGGAGTATCATAATATGATTTTGCCAAGTTTTCGGCAAAAAAATAAAATAAATTACTTTTTCTTTTGCTTGGCTGGAACTTCGTATGTTTCAAGCGAGCCTGTCCACGGTGCTTGCTTGTGGATGCTTGCAAGGCAGATGACGAGTCCTGCAATGTTTACCAGTAAAGCAAATGCTGATGTGATGAATGTGCCGGTCATATAAAACAGCCATACGACGTTTACTAATGATAGCGCAAACAAAATTGAGCTCAAAGGATATGCCCAGGCTTCATCTATCCATAATCCGAACATGACTGCGAACGTTACCAGTCCTAAGATGCAGATGAAAAGTATTTCCCAGGCAAAATAATGTGCCATGCGTGATTCGAGCAGCAGTGCTGCGAATAAGTTTAGTCCGAGCAATAGTATTGCCATAAAGACGCTCATATCAGAAGCTTTCATGTTATTTTTCCTCCCTTGATGCCATTTTTGCAGCCCTGCCGATTAATATATTTTTCTATGGCGGAGGAGTAACAAGTAAGTGATAACTTGTCAACCAAATGCTTAAATATTCCGCATATCGCAGTTCGCATTATGTACGATATCGTTATTGTTGGCGGGGGATCTGCAGGGCTAACTGCGGCTATCTATGCTGGCAGAAAAAGGCTAAAGGCGCTTCTTGTTACTGGTCCGAATATCGGCGGCGAGACAAACACGACCAATGACATCCAGAATTATCCGGGTTATGAAGGGCCTGGTCCTGAATTGATGAAAAAGTTTTGGGAGTCTGCAAAGAAGTGGGGCTGCGAGATTATTGAGCAGCGCGTGCTGAAGGTCTCGAAGCTTAAAGATTTCAAGCTCGAACTTGATAATAATAAAACAATCGAATCCAAAACAGTTCTTCTTTGCTATGGCCGCGAGCGCAGAAAATTAAATATTCCTGGCGAGGACAAGTTTTTTGGCAGGGGCTTGAGCACTTGCACTACTTGCGACGCTCCGTTGTTTCCTAACAAGGATACTGTTGTA
>CAZNFZ010000130.1:0-3646 GCA_964572665.1 uncultured Methanosarcinales archaeon | reverse complement strand
CATCAGTGGGACTGCAAAGTTGTTCAGTCTCCGAGAAAAATTTTCTCCATCTGCAATGTGAATGGAATCTGGCATGCTTTTGGCTGCGACGGACAGGGCATGTCTCAGGGCTCCTTGGCTGGTAAAAAGATCGCTGAGCATTTCCATGGTAAATCAATACCTGAAGTATACAATCCTAAAAGCAAGATTAGTATGACTGGAAAGACGTGGTAAACATTTTTAAACAGTCGCTGTTCTTATTAAAAGTATGAAGCCAAAAGCCGGTGACAAGGTAAAGCTCACAACTTCTGACGGTGAATTTGAAGGCATCTTGCTGCCGCGTCCGGAAATGATGTCGCAGGATATTACAGTTCTGAAGCTCAAGACTGGGTATAATATTGGTATTGAGAGCAAGAAAATAAAGAAGGCAGAAGTTTTGGAAGAATACAGGACTCCTGTGCCAAAGGCAAGAAAGCTGAAGCCGAATCCTGATCTTCCAACAGTTGCAATTCTTTCAACCGGCGGCACAATTTCTTCAAGAGTTGATTATCGAACTGGCGGTGTATACGCGGATTATGCTGCTGAAGATTTTGTAGCAATGTGCCCTGAGCTTGAAAGCATTGCCAACATCAGGGCTGCTAAAGTTATGAGCGTGATGTCTGAGGACGCAGTTTCATCTGACTGGGTGCATATGGCAGAAGAAATTCTGAAAGTAATCAAGGACGTTGATGGTGTTGTTATCACGCACGGCACTGACACCATGCATTTCACCAGCGCTGCATTATCATTTATTCTCAAAGACTTGAACAAGCCCGTCGTAATCACTGGCGCCCAGCGTTCAATTGACCGCGGCTCTTCTGATGCTTTCATGAACTTGACGTGCGCAGTTACTGCTGCGGCAAAGTGGGATGGAGCTGGCGTTGTAATTTGCATGCATGGCTCAATGAATGATGACTTTTGTAATCTTACAAGAGGAACGAAAGTCAGGAAAATGCATACGTCCAGAAGGGATGCTTTCCGTGCCATTAACGATGAGCCATTGGCCCGTGTTTTTACTGACGGCAGGATGGAAGTTACAAATGAAGATTATTCAAAACGCCACAAAGGAAATGTCTCAATTAGAGAACTCGACTTGAAAGTTGCATTAGTTTACGCTTATCCTGATATGGACCCTGGAATCGTTGATTATTTCATCAAACAAAAAGTGCACGGCATTGTGCTTGTAGGCACTGGTCTCGGTCACGTTCCTACTAATAATCCTAAATCATTGGAGCCGTCATTAAAGAAAGCAGTAAAAGCTAAAATACAAGTTGTTGTGTGCGCGCAAACGTTCTATGGCCGTGTTCACCCGTATGTTTACACCAATTTGCGCAAGTTGAGTATTGGTGTTGGTGCGATGTATCTTGCTGACATGCTTCCGGAAGTGGCGTATGTCAAGCTTATGGTTGCATTAAAGCAGAAAAATCCAGAAGAATTCATGTTGACTAATGTTGCAGGCGAAATAAGCAGTCGCGAAGTTGATGACTGCTTCCTGAGATGAAATGATATGGTAAAAATAAAATGTGGTTTGGAAATTCACCAGCAGCTTGACGGAAAGAAGCTGTTCTGCGAATGTGATTCGATTATTCAGGAGAATAATCCTTTGTACACAGTAATGCGCAAGCTTCGCGCGGTCGTCGGTGAAACTGGCGAAGTTGATATTGCAGCTGCTCAAGAGGCGATGAAAGGAAAAGAGTACATTTACGAGGGCTATGACGAGAATTGCTGCCTGATTGAGCTTGATGAAGAGCCTCCGAGAAATTTGCGTCCGGAAGCGCTCACTGCTGCCATTCAAGTTGCCAAGCTGTTCAAAGCAAAGTTTGTTGATGAAGTGCAGGTTATGCGCAAGACTGTTGTTGACGGCTCTAACACGTCTGGCTTCCAAAGAACTGCATTAGTTGCATATGGCGGCAAGGTTGATTCTAAACTCGGACCAGTGCGTATTCCTTCTATTATTGTTGAAGAAGATAGTGCGCGCTTAATCAAAGGTGAGTCTGGTAAAACTATTTTTCGTCTTGATCGTTTGGGCATTCCATTGCTCGAAATTTCCACAGAGCCGGATATTGTTTCTCCTGAGCACGCGCAGGAAGTTGCTGAAAAAATCGGATCGCTTTTGCGCAGCACGGGTAAAGTAAAGCGTGGCCTGGGCACAATTCGTCAGGACGTGAACGTTTCAATCGAAGGCGGCGAGCGTGTGGAGATTAAGGGCGCACAGGATTTGAAAATGATTCCAAAGCTTGTTGAGCTTGAAGGCTTCAGGCAGGAGAAATTGCTTGAGATCACCAAGGAGCTAGAAAAAAGAAAGGTGCGGGAAGTTTTCTCACAGATTGTGGATTGTTCAAGGTTATTAGTCAATTCAAAGGCAAAACTCATTCAGGCAACACTGTCAAAGGGTGGAATGGTGCTTGGCATAAAGCTGCCTGAGTTCAAGGGCTTGATTGGTAAAGAAGTGCAGCCGAATAAGCGTCTTGGCACGGAATTTTCTGACCGTGCAAAAGTTGCTGCGGGTGTTGGCGGTATTTTCCACAGTGATGAGCTTCCCGATTACGGCATTTTGCCTGATGAAGTTGAGCAGATAGCAAAGCATCTTGATTGCGGCGACCATGACGCATTTGTCCTTGTTGCAGACATGAAGCCAAAGGCAGAGCGCGCTCTTCAGGCAGTTATTGTCAGGGCAAATGATGCCCTTAAGGGAGTCCCAAAGGAAGTGCGCCGTGCAAATGACGATGGCACGTCTACTTTTATGCGTCCAATGCCTGGCGCAGCAAGAATGTATCCTGAAACTGATGTGCTTCCAATTTCAATTACGAAAAAAATGATTGATGCAGTTGAGCTTCCAGAACTTATCGAGCATAAGACTGGTCGTTATGAAAAACTCGGCCTTGGCCATGACCTTGCAGAACTGGTTGCAAAGTCAGATCGTTCTGAATTGTTTGATGATTTTGTCAAATCTTTCAAAGTGCTTAAGCCGGCGTATATCGCGGAGCTATTGATGACTTCGGAGCGCACCATCAGGCGCCAGTTTAACATTGAAATTAATCCCTCTGATGAGGACTTTTGCGCGTTGCTCACTGCTCTTGAGCACGACGAAATTTCTAAAGAGAGTATTTTGGATATTCTGAAGGAGAATAAGCCTGTCAAAGAAATCTTGCACAAGTACAAATTAATGTCAGAAGGTCAATTGTTGCGTGAACTGACCAAAATTGTGGAGCAGAACAAGGGAATGCCTTTCAATAGTCTTATCGGCAAGGCGATGGCTGAACTAAGAGGAAAAGCTCCTGGTCAAAAAATCGTAGAGTTGCTAAAGAAATTAACGGGTTAGTGTTGAGTGGTCTTCAGGTTTTTCAAAATAATACGCTTTTTCTTCTTTTCTGCAAGTTAACCTTAAAATTATCATTATGAACATTCCTGCGATTATTCCAATCGTGTTGTACACGAAGTCCCATCCTTCATTTATCCAGCCGCCGCCAATTGTGTCAATCAAATCGCTGCCTGTTTTTCCTACAATTCCGTCTCCAGGTCCGAACATGAATGCTCCATCTCCGGTGCCGTATTGAAGGTAGCCAACAAATTCTGAGAGCTCAACTATTGCTCCAACGCCGCTCGCGGCAAAGAATATTGCCATTAA
>CAZNFZ010000129.1:0-1896 GCA_964572665.1 uncultured Methanosarcinales archaeon | reverse complement strand
TTCCTTTTGCATCTTTGACATAGCTCCCAATAATCTTCTTGAGAAACGTTTCTGCCGTTGTTTTGCCGCAAATGTCGCACTTCATAAGATGCCTTTCCTATATGTCGTATTTAAAACTTATTCGCAAAAATTAATAAACAGGCTATAAATCATGCAGTTTATGATTGACTCAAAGAAATTAATTGGATTGGGCATTATCGGCATTATGATTCTAAGCACCTTAGCTTTGGTTGTTGTTGATTTCGCCTCAAACTCGGGCGGTGGAACTCTGAAGTACAATGGCTACAAGTTTACCCTTGCCGGGGAGCAGTATCGCGCCAAAGTCAATGGCATTCAGCGTTCATTCATTTTTTTCCCAGGTGATTTAGAGTACATCCAAATACCTGATGATGTGAAAGCTCTGCTGGCAAAGCCAATTCTGACAGTAACTTACGATTCAAACAGCACTTTATCTTCAAATCTGGGCGAGGCGCAATATTATTTTGAGGTGCAATTAACCGATTCAAAAATAATAGAACGCGCTATTACAAATAATGATGGAATTGAGCTGTCACAGAAATCTTGCGCTGACGCGACGGAAGCCCAGCCTGTGATTGAGCTGATTGAAAGCAACCAGTCAATCATCAAGGCGGATGGCAATTGCATCAAGATTCAGGCGTTGGACGCGTTTGACTTGTACCAGCAGACTGAGCGTGTCGTTTACACCATTCTCGGCGTAATGTCATGACTGAAGAAGTTCCACAGCTAAACAGGGAAACGAAAATTTTCTATGTAATCGGTACTATATTGTTCGTTGCTGTGCTTCTTTTCCTGTTGTTTGGGCTGAAAGGCAGGGAGCCGGAGACGGAAACAGTTGAGTACAATTACTTTACATTTGAGGAAATCGGCGGTTTGTGGGAAACAAGAATTGACCTTGACAATAAGCCATATCAGGCTACGTTCCGTTATAATCCGAAGCAGGTCGAAGACGTGTCTGTTGCTGGCAATTTCTCCGGTTTTAGAAAGCTGCCAATTTACATTACATTTGATCCTGAAGCTGACAAGGAAGAATACAAGTATCTTGCATTGGCAGCTTCAGAACTTACGTTGAACATCGTGCGTGCGTTAAACTTTACTGTTGAAGCAGCCTGCACAAAGAACATAACTGATGCGTGTGCTGACAGGCCAATAATTACTTGCAAAGATGACGCTTCTGTCATTTACCTCATTCCAAAAGCTCCCACACAAGTCACTTTGGAAGGCAATTGCGTTACTTTGTCTGGAAACAGCTTCGACCTTTTGAAGAGCGTTGATAGAATGCTCTTCCAATGGTATAAGATAATGAAGTAACCGCGGGGAGTTCAAGAGGGGGCGGCGGTTGAGCCCCCTCTGGTATAATTGCGTAGCCTAGAAAAAATTATATACACTCGCGCACTTTTTCTCGTCGTGATATCAATTTACTGTTCTGAAAAGCTGGATGGTGTTGCTTCAGCAGCTATTATAATGCGCCACGCCATTCTTTCCAAGCTGCCGGTTCACTTTGGCGGATTCCTGCATCCTGACGCTCTTGAGGATGAATTGGAAGACATGGCAAAGGAAGAGCACAAACTAATTTTCGTGCTCGACGTTGGAATTATGCCGGAACATTTGTCAATAATTGAAAAGGTCGCGCATAAAAACAAAATAGTTTATTGGAACACGCACGACGCGGAAAGCGTCCTTCCTCCTTCAAAAATTTTTGATCGCGCAGTGGACAAGAAATGTTCTGCAGAGCTTGCCCAGCAGCGCTTCTTGCCGGGTGATATTATTGCAAAAAAGCTTTCGCAGCTGGCTCATGAAGTTAAATTCTGGGAGATTCAGGATGAAACTGCCGCCAGATTGTCGGACTTGATAGCTGCCGGCTATAATCCGCTTGAG
>CAZNFZ010000128.1:0-2777 GCA_964572665.1 uncultured Methanosarcinales archaeon | reverse complement strand
TCTCTTCCCGCATTATTTCATCAAAGGATTCTATTCTTGATTTTTTTAGCAAAACTTTTTGGGCGTACCAGTACAAAGATCTTGCAAAAATGGAGCGCATCATTAATAGGACCTTAGGTCTGCTTGAAGAATGGGGCTTTTTGCAGAAAGTGCAGGAAGGTCATAGGGCAACCATGCTAGGCAAACGTGTTGCAGAATTATATCTCGACCCGTTAACAGCTTTCAATTTGCTCAATCGTCTTGAAAAAGCAACACGCACCACGCTGAAGTCAATTTCCTTCTTGCACGCGGTTTCCAACACGCTTGAGATGCGCCCGTTGCTGCGAGTAAAGCAAAAAGAGTATGATGATGTTCAAAGCAAATACGCATTGCTTGAGCCTAATCTTCTTGAGCACGAGCCGAGTATGTTTGAGCCTGAGTATGATGATTGGCTTGCCAGCGTTAAAACTGCATTGATGCTTGATGACTGGATTGATGAAAAAGATGAAGAATGGATTATGGAGCATTATGACAGCCGTCCGGGTGAAACGCGGGCTAAAATTGACAATGCTGATTGGTTGTTGTATGCGTGCAATGAACTTGCAAGATTGATGCAGTATCAGCCATTGCTGAAGGAAATAATGAAAGTTAGATTACGGTTGAAATATGGTGTGAAAGAAGAACTGTTGCCATTAATCCGCTTGGAAGGCATTGGCCGTGTCAGAGCGAGAAAACTTCACCGCGCTGGAATAAAAGACTTGGGCGATATTAGAAAAGCACCAATCGAAAAGTTGACAGAAATTATTGGAGCCGCAGTTGCAAAATCAATTAAAGCGCAGGTTTCTGCAGAAGCATAGAATCGTAAGAATTCCGTGCTACTTGTTCAAGTACTTTTTCCGCTTCGCTGTCTTTTTGAATGGAAGTGTGGGCTATGCCGAATCTCAACTTTGGAAATTGTTCCGAAATTATTGTTTGCAAGTTTCCTGATAATGCTGAAATCGGAGCTTCGCTTCTTTCGTATATTCCTGCAACAATGTCAGCATCTTTATCTTTGTAATGAGTGGCGTAGTCAGCCTGGCGATCCACCATTGTCGCGATAGTAACTAAATCCTCCTTTGGAGCATTGGCAAGATAAATAACCACAATGCCTGCGTCAGGCGATGGATTCGGCAGTGCAAGCTTGGCTATTGAATTTTCCAAACTGATAAGAAAGTAAGCTCTAGACTTGAGTCCAGTTGATCCATCCTTTGAGATGTTTCCGCTGTCTTTGTCGTTTGTCACAGTCAGCCCCTACAGTTGCTTAAATAGCATTTATATATAAATCTTTGGCTTTTTACTACTGGATAGAAATTACTTTTCATTGTTAAACCTCTGCCGTACAGCTATCGGCTTCGGACGCTGGCTTGGCGTTTCATCAGTCGGCATTCGTTTTAAATGCTGTTCGAAGTCGCTGTACTTCACAGTTCTGTCTTTTCCTTGTTTGTGAGCAACATAAAATGCTGCGTCAGCGCCTCGATGCAAGTCGTCCGCGCTCTCTCCCATTTCGTGCTGTTTTACGCCAAGCGCAATAGTAATTCCTTCAACTCTGTAATCATATTCACGTTCCGCATCTGAAAGAGTGTAAATCATAACGTGTTCCTTAACGGCAAGCCTCAACTTTTCCGCAGTGTCATAAGACTGCTGCTCAGTCGCTCTTGGAAGAATGATACTGAACTCGTCTCCACCTATACGCGCGAGAATGTACGCTTTTGGCAAAATATCTCGCGCAACTTTTGAGATTTCTTTCAGTACAAAATCGCCAGCTTCGTGCCCATACGTGTCATTTGCTCGTTTAAAATTATTGACATCATAAACAATAACGCTGAGTGGTTCATTATGTTTTTCCGCAATTCTTATTTTCTCAGGAAGGTCTGTGAAGAAAAATCTACGGGAATAAAGTCCAGTAAGCGGGTCAGTCATTATTTCCCCGTATAATTTTCTATTTTGTCTAATATGCTCAAGCCCTTTTGCCATTTCATCGGTCAATTTTTGGGCTAAACTTTGATGTGATCTTTCCATTCCATCCAATTTAATCTCATACTCTTCTGAAAGATGCACAAGCTGCCTCAATGCTGAGCCTACAGAAGCTTGAAGTTCTGTAACTGGAATGGGAACAGCGTGTTCACCAATCATGGCTTCCAAGCCAGTTACTTTTTCAATTATTTTCGAGAATATCTTGGCAGTTTCGTACAGTCGATCTTTAATGGCCGTGCCAACCTTGCGTGCATCAACAAGAGTTTCAACTATCTGTTCAGGCGTTTTTCTTTCAAAGAAACGGTACACGCCAGAATCACGAGTTCCTTTCAAACGTTCTCCAAGGCGTTCCCTGTTCACTTTCTGTTCTTCACTCACCATATCACCAATACACGCAAAATCCCTATATAAACCTTTCTGTTTTAACTACTCTAAAGTGACTACAAATAGCACGTTTAGCTCATTTAGAATTCGCTTGGCGCTTATATAAAAAAGCTCCGGTGGGCGCGTCCCACCAGAAAAAGGCGCTTTGGTTTAACCACCTCCAGTTTTATTATGGGTTGTTAATCACCTCCTTCGTAAAGGGTCAGTTCTGAAAATTCCAAAGAATGCGCTTTTAATATGGATTATGAAGGGTTGATCTGGACGTTAAGTCCATAAGAAGGTTTATAAATCGTTTATTATCGTCTTAAGAATATGCCCGAGTAGGCTAGCTTGGATAGACTGTAGGGTTGCGGTCCCTTCGACCTGGGTTCAAATCCCAGCTCGGGCGTATTTTACTTGCT